>CAYLIR010000174.1:0-4614 GCA_964383515.1 uncultured Acidimicrobiaceae bacterium | reverse complement strand
TCAAGACCATCCAGACGGGCCAGGTTCGCAGCTACGCGGCGGGCGTTGCGATCGCCGGGATCGTGCTGATGGTCGGATTCCTCGTCTTTGGAGGAGGTATCTGATGCCGGTCCTCGCGATCCTCGTTGCCCTCCCACTCGTTGCGGCCCTCGTCATCGGTTTGCTCCCGAGGCGCAGATCGGAGCTCATCTACCCGCTCGCGGTTGGGCTTTCGGCTCTGCCGCTGGTCGTAGCCGGATACATCCTTTGGAACTTCGTTCCCGGTGACGGCGGGTTCCAGTTCGCAGAGAACATCGTCGTGAACGAATCCATCGGCTTCGGATGGCGGATGGCCGTCGATGGCATCTCGCTGTTCATGGTCGTGCTGACGGCACTGCTCTTCCCGATATCGATCGCCGCGTCGCGGTCGGTCTCCGAGAAGCTCAAGTCATACATGGTGCTCATGTTCATCCTCGAAGCCGGTGTGCTCGGCGTGTTCCTTGCCCTCGACCTGCTGGTGTTCTTCGCCTTCTTCGAGATCGTGCTCATACCGATGTTCATGCTCATCGCGATGTGGGGCTCGGACAACAGGGCGTATGCTTCGATGAAGTTCGTCTTGTTCACTGCAGCAGGTTCGGCGTTCTTGCTCGCATCGATCATCGCTCTCGGCCTGATCACCGGCGACGCGGTCGGGCAGCTCGCGTCGTTCGACTTCCACGACATGCTCGGTGTCGAGTTCGTCCGCTCGACACAGATGTGGCTCTTTGCCGGGTTCGCGATCGCCTTTGCGATCAAGGTTCCGCTGTTCCCGTTCCACACATGGCTTCCCGATGCACACACCGAGGCTCCGACGGCTGGATCCGTCATCCTCGCTGGCGTCCTCCTCAAGATGGGCACCTATGGCCTGTTGCGGTTCAACCTCACCCTGTTCCCTGACGCCGCCGTGTCGTTCGCCTACTGGATGGCGCTGCTCGGTATTGCGGGCATCGTCTACGGGGCAGCGGTCGCGATCGTGCAGCCAGACATCAAGCGGCTCGTCGCATACTCATCCGTGTCGCACATGGGCTTCATCGTGCTCGGTATCTTCGCCTTCACGACACAGGGCCTCCAGGGTTCCGTCTTCCAGATGATCAGCCACGGCCTTGCCACGGGTGCCCTGTTCTTGCTGATCGGAATGATCTACGACCGCATGCATACCCGCAAGATCGCCGAGTACGGCGGCCTTGCGAAGGTGATGCCCATCTATGCAGGGATCTTCTTGTTCGCTGCGTTCGCCTCTGCAGGCCTTCCCGGCTTGGCGGGGTTCATCGGGGAGTTCACCATATTCATGGGGTCGTACCTCTCGTTCCCCGTTCTTGCGATCATCGCCGGATCTGGTGTGATCCTCGCCGCGATCTACCTGCTGTGGGCCTATGAGCGGGTGTTCACCGGCCCGATCACGAATCCGAAGCTGGAGGCTCTCAAGGACCTTGACTTCCGTGAGCTCGCCATCCTCGTTCCGCTCGTACTGCTCATTGTCGGCCTCGGTGTCTATCCCAAGCCCGTGTTCGACCGGGTGCAACCCTCCGTTGACCTTGTGTTGGAACGGATCGCGGATGCAACGGACTTCGAGATACCTGAGTTCGGCAAGACTGGTGAAGTCGTCGTGCCGCACTACGGCGAGATCGAGATCCAGGAGCACGAAGGAGGTGAGGGCTGATGCAGAACGCTGCGTTCCTGCCGGTCGCCTTCGAGGTCGTATTGCTCGCCGGTGCGCTACTCGTGCTCATGGTTGCGGTCGTTGCCGGCCGTAGCGTCAAGGTGTGGGGCCCTACTGCGGGTGTCGCGTTCCTCGTCGCAGCCGCTATCGGCCTTCTGCAGTGGTTGAGCGTCGCCAACGGAGATGGTGGGATGTTCTTCTCAGCAGCGGACGTCGCTGTCATGCGGTCGCCGATGGTCGTACTCGACGGATACGCGGCGTTCGCATCCATCGTCCTCGGCCTCGTCGGGTTCACCGCGCTGCTCGGCGCGTGGGATCTCATTTCCAGACTGGGCAAACGAGCGGCTGAGTTCGTGGCGTTGATGCTGCTGTCTGTGGCTGGCCTGCACATGATGGCTGCCTCCCCGAACTTGATCGTCATCTTCGTCGGCCTCGAAACGGCTTCGATCAGCTTCTACATCCTTGCCGGTTTCCTCAGGGATGACACGCACGCCGAAGAGTCGTCCCTCAAGTACTTCCTGCTGGGAAGCCTCGCCTCAGCGCTGTTCCTCTACGGAGTGGCGCTCACGTTCGGCGCCACCGGCTCGCTCAGCATCTACGGCGTGAACTCGATCCGCGACTTCTTTGCGACGACGGTTGTCACGGAGCCCGGCATCCTCCTTGTCGGTATGGCGTTGATGCTCGTTGGCTTGTTCTTCAAGATCTCTGCGGCACCGTTCCACCAGTGGGCGCCGGATGTGTACGAAGGCGCTCCGTCGGGGGCTGTTGCGCTCATGGCTGCCGGTGTGAAGGTTGCCGGTTTCGCGGCCCTCGGCAGGATCTTCGTCGGTGGGCTGATATCGCAGATCGACACATGGGCGCCCGCATTGGCCGTCATCGCCGTCATCTCGATGGTGCTCGGGACAACGCTGGCGCTCGTCCAGACCGATCTGAAGCGGTTGCTCGCATACTCAGGCGTCGCACACAGCGGGTATCTGCTTGCTGCTCTGTTGGGCGGGGTGGAGGGCATCCCCGCGATGTGGTTCTACGTCGCCACCTATGCGTTCATGATCATCGGCGGATTCACGGTCGTTTCCGTCGTATCCGGGCCGGGGTCGACATCCGCCCCGATCGAGAGTGTTCGCGGCCTGGCGAAGCGATCTCCCGAGATCGGCTGGCTCCTGGCTATCTTGATGTTCGGCATGTCCGGCATGCCGTTCTTCGCAGGGTTCGTCGGGAAGATCCTCGCGTTCATATCTGCAGGCAGCTCTGGCTATCTGTGGGTCGTGATCGTGGGAACGCTGACCACCGTCATCGGCCTCGCGTTCTACCTGCGGGTCGCTGCGCTCGTCTTTGCGCACCCAGAGGATGAAGAGGCGCCCATCGAGGCGAGCCTCTCCTCCCGGTTCGCGATCATCATCGCCACGGCTGTCACGCTCGTCTTCGGCATCGTGCCGTGGGTTCTCCTCGATGTTGTCCGTGACGCCCTGCCGTTCTAGTACCCGGTTCCAGGCATCCTGCAGACGTATCGTTCTGGCGCTCGTCGGCCTTGCCTCGCTGGCGTCGGTGTCGTTGACGTCGTTGGCTTCGCTCGTGACCACAGACCAGTACATCGTCACAGAGACCGATGTCGTTGGTGAGGATGTCTACGTCACATCGGTGAACAGCACCATCGAAGGTCGTGTCGACGGGGACCTCACGATCTTCACCGGCGATCTGACGATCACGGGGGAGGTGACCGGGTCGGTGACGGTGTTCTCGTCCGGTGGTGTCGTTGTTGCCGAAACCGGCATCATCGGCGGATCGCTCAAGGGAGTGGGGCCGAGCGCGCGTGTGGACGGAACCGTGGCGGGTGATCTGTTCTTCGTCTCCCCCTCGGTTGTCATCTCGGAGACCGGGACGGTGGGCAGAGATGCGATGCTGTTCGCTGGGACAGCGCGTGTCGAAGGGTCCGTCGGGCGCGATGTTCGCGGGAGGATGCTGCGAATGGTGGTGGACGGGACCGTGGCCGACGATGTCGACGTGTCGACGAGGAGGCTTGAATTCGGGCCACATTCCACGGTCGGCGGCGATGTGCTGTATCGGTCGGCTGCGCGTGCACTCGGTGTCGATGACGCGGAGATCGGCGGTACGCTCACCCGTCTGCCTGCACAGAGCAACTTCGTGTACGGCGTCATCCTGGCGCTGGCGAACATCATCGGTTTCTTCGGTTTCGTCGTTGCAGGCATCGTGGTGCTCTGGCTCGGAGGGAGGGCATCCGCGAAGGCGATCGAGAGCGTCTGGGCCCGTCCGGTCGCGACGTTCGGTGTGGGCCTCGTCGCGCTCGTGGCGCTGCCGACTCTGGTCATCGTGCTCGCGATGACGCTCGTCGGCATTCCCCTCGCGATCTTGCTCGTCCTCGTTGCGATAGCGCTCGTTGTCGTTGGCCCGATTCCTGCCGTGACAGCCTTCGGCCAGCGCATGCTCGGTGGCCGTGGCGGGTTGTTCGCCGGATTCGTGTGCGGCGCTACCGTGTGGCGGCTCGCCATATGGCTGATTCCCGTCGTCGGCGGGCTGTTGTGGGTGCTGGCTCTGGTGTGGGGCATCGGCGGATGGGTGCGGGGGGTGCGGAGGTCGAGACAGGCAACTTCGTCGGGTGCCGATGGGTCTGGTCAAGGTTCGTAGCATCCGCGCAGGCGGCACGAGCCGACTCCGGCGATCCGTGATGCTTCTCGCTCTGCGATCGTCTGGTCGTTTCCTGTCACAGCCACCATGTACGTTCAGAGGTAGGTGGACGGGCCCGGCCCATACCACGAAGCACCAAGGAGGAAACGGATCATGACGGCGAGCAACAACGGGTACCGGTACAAACCTTCCAGCGAATGGACAGCGGAGGAACGGGCGGCTTGGATGGCAGAATACGACGAGGTTCAGGAGGAGATGGACAACTTTCTCTATTCGATAACGGACCTGCCGCT
>CAYLIR010000173.1:0-4623 GCA_964383515.1 uncultured Acidimicrobiaceae bacterium | reverse complement strand
CGAGCACCATGCACCTGGCGGCCTCCCTGGTCATCGCCCGGTACCCCGAGTACGGATCCGTGATGCCGAGGGAGAGGATGTGGTTCACGAGGAACACGGTCGTGCTTCGCACGGCGTAGCGGTTCCTGGGAGTCTTGCCCCTGCCCGGGTTCTCGAGGTAGCGAGAACCAACAACGAGATCCGCTGTTCCGTCGAGGATGGGTGTGGTCATGGCAGCCAGCTGCCCTGGATCGTGCTGGCCATCGGAGTCCATGAGGACGAGGACATCGTACGGCGTCTCGCTGATCGCGCTGAGCCCGATCTGGAGTGATGCGCCCTTCCCGAGGTTTGCTGGCGAGGTGATCACGGTGCATCCATGTTCGGCCGCGATGGCCGCCGTTGCATCGGTCGATCCGTCGTCGACCACGAGTATCTCGACCGCGTGGCCGTTGACAGTCTCTGGTATCTGCTCAAGGAGTGCCCCGATTGTGCTGGCTTCGTCGTAGGCAGTCATGAGTACCTGGATCATGGCCTCCACACTATCGGATTCACCCGCGATCTGCCGATACGACAACTACGGAAGATGGGAACGCTGCGATCGTTTCACGGAGTCTCGACCGTTGCTGCCGACGCAGGTGTTGTCACATAGGCGCTCGGGATGCCGAATGCAGCGTCCCGGTATCGCGTGGTGACCTCTGTCACCATGTCGTCGACAGCATCAGGTTCGACGAACGCGACCGCACACCCGCCGAATCCGGCTCCTGTCATGCGAGCACCGAGACAACCCTCGGTACCGGATGCGAGCTCTACCATGTGGTCGAGAGCGGGGGAGGAGACCGCAAAGTCGTGTCGCAGGCTCGTATGGCTGGCGTTGACCAGCCGTCCGAAACGGCGGAGATCGTTGGCGGCAAGCGCTTCTGCAGCTTCGAGCGTGCGCATGTTCTCTGTGATGACATGGCGAGCACGTGCGAGCGTGCGTTCGTCGACGACCCGTGCAAGCGTTTCGAGATCGTCTCCGCCGAGATCTCGTAGCGCAGGGACTCCCGCGGCGGCCGCCGCGCGTATGCACGCTGAGCGGCGTTCGTCGTAGGACGATTCCACGAGTCTCCGCCGTGTTCCCGTGTCGAGTATCACGATCGCGATGTCATCTGGCACCCGGATCGGCTTCGTGGTGAGGTCTCTGCAGTCGATCAGCGTCGCGTGCCGTTCGCGTGCTGTCGCCACGATCAGCTGATCCATGATCCCTGAACCGAGCCCCATCCAGTCGTTCTCGATGGACCGTGCGTCGCGTGCCGCTTGGACAGGGTTCCATGCGCGGTCGGACATCGCAGCGAAGATGCGTAGTGCAGCGATCTCAAGGGCTGCAGACGAGGACAAGCCAGCACCGATCGGGATATCCGTCGCAAAGGCTCCGTTCCATCCCGCGGTCTCTGGGGCTCCGGTCACCCACGCGGAACCTCGCACGTACGCCGACCACGATCGGTCGCTGCTCATGAGGTCGTTGAGGCTGAAGGTCGCGTCGTCGTGGCCGACAGATGCGAGGTTGACCGTGTCATCTCCGCTCGCCGCAACCGCTGCCCAAGTCGATAGGGTGATGGCCATGGGGAGGACGAACCCCTCGTTGTAGTCCGTGTGCTCTCCGATGAGGTTGACTCGTCCGGGCGACCTCACGATGAGATCCGGTTCCTCTCCGTACCGCTCGCGGAACAACGCAATGGCGGCATCCTTCGCTGTCACCGCGTGGCATCCTTCGCGTCGCGTGTCAGGGGGATGGCTCGCAGCCGGGCAGCTGCTTCTTCTGGGGTGAGGTCCCTTTGCGCCTCGGCGAGCAACTCGTAGCCAACCATGAACTTGCGCACGGACGCCGATCGCAGGAGCGGTGGATAGATATGGGCATGGAGTTGCCAGTGGTCGATGCCGGCGGCGAAGGGAGCTCCGTGCCATCCCATCGAGTAGGGGAATGGATGGTCGAAGATGTTGTCGTATCTCGTAAGGAGCTCTGCAAGGAGAACGGCGAGCTCCCTTCGCGACGCGTCGTCGATGTCGGTGATCCTGTGTACGGGCCGAGTTGGGATGACCAGCGTCTCGAATGGCCATGTTGCCCAATAGGGCACGACGGCTATCCACTCCGTGTTGGCGATGACGATTCGTTCGCTGTCTTGCTCTTGCGCAACGTAGTCGAGCAGCATGTTCGAGCCGTGGTCCTTGGCGTATCGCGCCTGTGTCGCGTGCTCGCGTGCAGGGATCGTGGGAAGCGCGTTTCCTGCCCATATCTGGCCATGGGGATGCGGGTTCGAAGCGCCCATGGCCTCGCCGTTGTTCTCGAAGACCTGGACCCATGTATAGGTTCGCCCCAGCTCGGCGGTCTGTTCTTTCCACACATCGATGACCGTCTCGATCTCATCTGAGTCCATCTGCGCCATCCTCAGGTCATGTCTCGGCGAGTAGCAGATGACGCGACACGTGCCGCTCTCGTTCTCGCTGCGCAGCAGACCCGAGGCTGACCTTGTTGCATCGTCTCCAGGCTGGAGCGCCGCGAAGTCGTTCGTGAAGACGAACGTCTCGCGATAGTCGGGATTGCGTTCTCCGCTGAGGCGTTCGTTGCCCGGGCAGAGGTAGCACGTCGGGTCACGGGAAGGGGGCTGGTCTGTGGAGATGTGCTCGGTCTGGCCAAGCCATGGTCGGCTCGTCCTACCTGGGGAGACGAGGACCCACTCGTCGGTGAGGGGATTGTGCCTGCGATGCGCAGCGGTCATGTTGCGACCGTGACCTCGACGTTGGCTTCTCGGAGCTCAGCAAGAGCCGCCTCATCCGCCGATGGTGTCGTGATCAGATGATCTACCTCGTCGATAGGGGCGATCCGCGCAACGGAGGTTGCTCCCACCTTCGTCCCGTCTGCGACGACGACCGACCGGGCGGCTGCTTGGATCATGCGTGTCTTGATCTGGGCTTCGGGGAGGTTGATGTTCGTTACGCCCTGGGTCGCGCCGATGCCGTTGCATCCGATGAACGCGATGTCTGCATGGATCTGATCGAGGATGGAAGCGGCCATGGGATTGACCAGGGAATGCTGGCGCGGCCTGAGCGTGCCACCGGTGAGGATGACCGTGAAGCGGGGGATCGCGGTTTCCAGCGTCATCGCTGTCGCGATGCCGTTCGTGAAGATGAGGACGTTCTCAAGGCCGTTTCGTTCGGTGAGCGCCTTAGCGACGGCTGTCGCGGTGGTGCCGACATCGATGATGACCGAGTCTCTGCTCGACACGAGCATCGCTGCCTCGCGTGCGATCGCCGACTTGTCGAGCGCCATCGTGTCGATGGATTCCTCGAACGACAGTTCAGCGTCAGATGAACCGTCTACAGCTGGTGGAACCGGAGGCATCATCGCCCCACCATGTACGCGCTCGATGAGCGATACCTCGGAGAGACGGTCGAGGTCCGAACGAATCGTGACCTCAGAGATGCCGAACGCTGTGGCGAGTTCCGACACCCGCACGAACGACTGTGCTTCGAGCAGCGACAGGATCCGCTGTCTTCGCACACTGCCTGGCAGCGACATCGGTTGCGGTTCGATCATGCGGTGTCTTTCGTTTTCTGTTGATATCCGTCGATGTTAGTTCACGTCTTGTGGTTTGACAAACAAACGCAAATAGTCGTAGCCTGGACCTACCGGGTGCGTACCGCCCGCGGACTACTGAGGAGGAACGGATTTTCATGATGAAAACGACACTCCGGTTCTTCGGCTTGATGCTCGTGATCGCCCTCGTGGCTGCGGCATGCTCGTCGAGTACCGATGACACCGACACCACGCTGAGCACCGACGCAGGTGAGAGCACCGACACCACGCTGAGCACCGACACCACGCTGAGCACCGACGCAGGTGAGAGCACCGACACCACGGCTGCCGCATCCATGGCCGACGAGGTCGAGGTGTTCTCCTGGTGGACCGGCGGCGGCGAAGCAGCTGGTCTCGATGCGATGATCGAGGTCTTCAACGCAAAGTTCCCAAACATCAAGTTCGTGAACTCCGCTGTTGCTGGCGGTGCTGGCACCAACGCTCGCGCGGTGCTTGCGTCGCGTCTGCAGGCGAACGATCCGCCAGACAGTTGGCAGGGCCACGCCGGTCAGGAGCTGATCGGTACCTACGTTGCAGCAGATCAGATCGAGCCCCTCAACTTCCTCTATGACCAGGAAGGGTGGCTGGACGTCATGCCTGAGACGCTGATCCCGCTCATCTCGAAGGATGGGAATATCTACTCCGTCCCGGTGAACATCCACCGCTCGAACGTACTGTGGGCCAATCCGACCGTGCTCAGCGACGCAGGCATCGAGATGCCAACGACGCTCGATGAGTTCTTCGCTGCGCTCGATGCTTTGAAGGCTGGCGGCATGGAAGCGCCGCTCGCCATGGGTGAGCAGTGGACGACGATGCACCTGTTCGAAACGATCATGCTTGCATCGATGGGCCCAGACGCATGGGAAGGCCTGTGGGACGGAAGCGTTGCATGGGACTCACCTGAGGTCACCAAGGGTCTCGAGGACTTCGCGAAGATCCTCACGTACACGAACTCCGACGCTTCTGCCCTCGCGTGGCAGGATGCGGGCCAGCTCGTGCTCGATGGTTCGGCAGCGTTCAACATCATGGGC
>CAYLIR010000172.1:0-4626 GCA_964383515.1 uncultured Acidimicrobiaceae bacterium | reverse complement strand
CTGTGGTGCGCTCGTGAACTCCCAATTGTGGTCGTGATCCCAAGGGGCACTCGCCCACGGTTCGGCCATCGGTTCACCTGCAAAGACGTTGGTGGACCAGTGGTCCTCGACGAACGCCATGTGGTCGGTCAGCCCGCCGAGGGTGAGGCTCGACGGGGGGGGAGCGCCGTGTGGAGCTGTGCATCGGTGAGCTTCGAAGCCTCGTCGACGAGTATGGCTCGGTACGAGTTGAGGAAGGCGACGAGAGTATCGCGTGGGGAGCCATGGCTGGGTGGGGGCGGTGTGGGGACGGTGGGAGCATAGACTCCACATCCCGCACGCGAAGGGCGATATGGATACCAGCACGTTCACGAGGTTTGCACTGTTCGTTGCTGTGCTTATCGTGCTGAAGCTCCTCTTCGGGCGCAGCATCTCGATCATCGGCTCTGTGCTGCTCACGGTCGGTCTGTCGCTCGTGATCTCAGCATGGACTCGTCGCTGACGCAATCGAGTGTTCACAGCGGGACGAAAGAGAGCGGTCGCTCCGGCCCACGTAGCCGCTAGCCTGACCTCATGGTCGATCTTTACACGTACATCGTCGATGTGCCCGATTTCCCGGAGCCGGGGATCGTGTTCAAGGACATCACGCCTCTGCTCGCTTCGCCTGTCGCGTTCCTTCAGGCGGTCGATGAGATGGCGGAGCCGTTCCTCTCCAGCGGTATCGACATCGTCGTCGGCATCGAGTCGCGAGGGTTCCTCCTCGCGGGTTCGATCGCCGAGCGCATCGGCTCGGGCGTTGGCCTTGTCAGGAAACCGGGCAAGCTCCCTCGCAAGACGGTGAGCGTCACCTACGACCTGGAGTACGGGACGGATTCGCTCGAGATCCACGAAGATGCGTTCGACACAGGAGCGAAGGTGCTCATCGTCGATGATGTGCTCGCAACCGGTGGGACGCTCGCTGCTTCCAAGGACCTCATCACCAAGGCAGGCGGAGACGTGGTTGGGGCGACGATGCTGATGGAACTTACCTCCCTGGGTGGTCGCAGCGCGTTCTCCGATCCGCTCCACGCCGTCCTCACCTACTGACGACGGCCGTGTGGGCGGCTACGATGCATCCATGATCGAAACGAAACTCACCGCGCTCGAACCGGGGATGCCCATCGTCTGGGGAGGAACCCACGTGACATACGTGTCGGATGAACTCGCAGACGCCTTCGCCGAGGGCGACTCGCTCATCGTCAGGCAGGACACCGGCGAGCTCATCCACATCCCGTCCGAAGCCGCAGCAGTTGCAGCCGAGTCTGTCGGGCGAGCCTACGACGCGTTCGGAGAGATGGGGGCTGTTGACGATGACCAGATCTCCGCGTTCTACATAGCGTTCGCAGACGCGTTGCGAGACGACGACACGTTCGCGCGGATCGCAGCTGCGAACGAGACGGATGTGGCCATGGCCAGGCAGGTCGGCAGGTCCGTCACGCGGCTGATCCTCGACGAAACGATGCGCGAAGGCATGATCGCCGGCCTGCAAGGATGGGCGAAGGCCCCAAGTGGGAGGCGCCGTGTCCTCGACAGTGTTGTCCACGATGGCTGGCGCGTTGACGAGATAGCGGATGGTCTCGGTGTCATCGGGTTCGTGTTCGAAGGAAGGCCGAACGTGTTCGCCGATGCAACAGGTGTGTTGCGCGGTGGCAACACGGTCGTGTTCCGGATCGGGTCTGATGCACTCGGCACAGCGCTTGCGATCGTCACCCATGCCTTGGATCCAGCACTCGCGTCTGCTGGGCTTCCCCCAGGAGCCGCGACCCTCGTGCCGAGCGCCTCGCGAGCTGCCGGCCTCGCGATGATGGGAGACACCCGCCTCGCGCTTGCCGTCGCCAGAGGTTCCGGGGCGGCTACCGAACGGCTCGGGGCGGTCGCACGCCAGGCAGGGAACGCTGTGAGCCTGCACGGCACGGGAGGAGCGTGGATCGTCGCTGGAGCCTCAGCAGACGCGAACGACTTCGCTCTTGCGGTGTATCACTCGCTCGATCGGAAGGTGTGCAACACGCTCAACACGGCCTGCATCCCGCGCTCACGGGCAGATGAACTCGTCCCTGTGTTTCTCGGCGCCATCGAGCGGGCAGGGGAGCGGAGAGGAACGAACGCCAAACTCCATGTGCTCGATGCGTCGGTCGATGATGTCCCTAGCGAGTGGTTCGAACGGATCGTCCCCATATCGCGCGCTGCCGGTGCCGTGGAAGAAGCCCAAGCCGAGCCGATCGAGCTGACCGCTCTCGGCAACGAATGGGAGTGGGAGGACAGCCCCGAAGTGACCCTGGCGATAGCCGACTCGGTGGATCAGGCAGTTGAGTGGTTCAACGCGTTCAGCCCGAGGTTCGTCGTGTCGATCATCTCGGAGGATCCCGAAGAGCTCGACGACTTTTTCGCGTCCGTCGATGCACCGTTCGTTGGGAACGGCTTCACACGCTGGGTCGACGGTCAATATGCGCTCGACAAGCCGGAGCTTGGGCTGTCGAACTGGCAGAACGGCAGGCTGTTCGGGCGCGGCGGCATACTGTCTGGCGACTCAGCGTTCACGATCCGTTCACGGGCAGTACAGAGCGATCCCGACATCGGTCGTTGAACACGAATCGGCATCGCTCCATGAGAGGACTACGATTCTCAGTTCGCGAGGAGTGACATGGCTTCGTACGACTTCCGAGAGATAGAGAACCGATGGCAGGCTGCATGGGCTGACCAGGGGATCTACCGCGTCCCGAACCCGGGCGATCGGGATTTCGACGAGACGAAGCCCAAGAAGTACTTCCTTGACATGTTCCCGTACCCGTCGGGCGCAGGGCTCCACGTCGGCCACCCACTCGGCTACATCGGCACCGACATCTTCTCGCGGTACCACAGGATGCACGGTGCGAACGTGCTGCATCCGATGGGGTTCGACGCTTTCGGCCTTCCCGCAGAGCAGTACGCGGTCGATACGGGGATCCACCCTCGCGTCACGACGGAGAAGAACATCGAGAACTACACCCGCCAGCTTCAGGCGTTCGGATTCTCGTACGACTGGGATCGGTCCTTCGCCACGACAGACCCTGACTACTACAAGTGGACACAGTGGATCTTCCTGAAGCTCTTCGGATCATGGTTCGATCCCGAACAGCAGAAAGCGCGTCCGATCGACGAGCTCATCCAGGACCTTGAGGACGGTCTGCGCGACGCCGACGGCGTCTCGTGGCGCAACTGTGCCGCAGAAGACCGCAGGGCCTTCATCGACAGCCAGCGTCTCGCCTACATCGATGAGGTGCCCGTCAACTGGTGCCCGGCGCTTGGGACGGTCCTCGCCAACGAAGAGGTCACCGCTGAGGGACGGTCCGATCGTGGGGATCATCCCGTCTATCGCAGGCCGATGCGCCAATGGATGCTCCGGATCACCGCATACGCGGATCGGCTTATCGATGAGCTCGACCTTGTGGATTGGCCAGAGTCGGTACGCACGATGCAACGAAACTGGATCGGCCGGTCCGAGGGCGCCCACATCCTGTTCCCCATCGAGGGAAACCTGCACCTGCGTGTGTTCACAACCCGCCCAGACACGGTGTTCGGCGCCACCTACATGGTGGTGGCACCAGAGCATCCGATCCTCGATGAGATCGTTCCCGATGCCTGGCCCGAAGACACGAAGCCGCAGTGGACGCTCGGTATCGACGATCCGCGCTCTGCTGTTGCTGCCTACAGACTCGCCGCGTCACGCAAGTCCGAACTCGAACGGCAGATCGAAGAGAGAGAGAAGACGGGCGTCTTCAGCGGTGCGTATGCGACGAACCCGCTTACCGGTAGCACGATCCCGATCTTCGTCGCAGACTACGTGCTCATGGGATACGGTACCGGTGCGATCATGGCCGTCCCCGGCCAGGATGACCGGGACTGGGAGTTCGCCGAAGCTTTCGATCTTCCGATCATTCGCACGGTGCAACCGCCGAAGGCTTTCGACGGCGATGCCTACACAGGCCCCGGTCTGGCGATCAACTCAGGTTTCCTCGACGGCCTCAACATCGAGGACGCGAAAGAGAAGATCATCCGTTGGCTCGAGATCAACGGACACGGTGAAGGGACGATCACCTACAAGCTGCGCGACTGGCTGTTCTCACGTCAGCGGTACTGGGGCGAACCGATCCCGATCCTGCATGGACCTGGCGGCGAGCTCCTCCCTGTGCCCGAGAGCGAGCTGCCGCTGACACTCCCCGAGGTCGACGACTACCGTCCGAACGCCTCAGATGATGAGAACGCCGAGCCCACACCGACCCTTGCGAACGCGGCCGATGACTGGAAGTACGTCGAGATCGACGGCGTGCGATACGAACGCGAGCTCAACACCATGCCGCAATGGGCGGGCTCTTGTTGGTACTA
This sequence comes from uncultured Acidimicrobiaceae bacterium, assembly GCA_964383515.1. Taxonomy (GTDB): domain Bacteria; phylum Actinomycetota; class Acidimicrobiia; order Spongiisociales; family UBA5794; genus JAMBLL01. The sequence continues at coordinate 246 of CAYLIR010000172.1, read as the reverse complement.
CCTGCGATTCGCAGATCCACACAACGACGAAGCGCTCGTCTCTCCCGAAGCGGAGCAGTACTGGATGGGAAGCAAGGGTGTCGACCTCTACATCGGGGGTGTCGAGCACGCGGTGCTGCATCTGCTGTACGCACGTTTCTGGCACAAGGTGCTCAACGACTTGGGCTATGTGTCGACCAAGGAACCCTTCGGGCGGCTCTACAACCAGGGCTACATCCTCGCAGACGCTTTCCAGGATGCGCGCGG
>CAYLIR010000171.1:0-4629 GCA_964383515.1 uncultured Acidimicrobiaceae bacterium | reverse complement strand
GATCGAGTCGAGCCCGCCGATGATCACCGCGGGGAACGCCCGGAACGCGATCAGGGCGGTGAACGGAGTGACGCCCGCGGCACCCCTTGGAAATACGGAGGAGAAGATCCCGCCGATGGCTGCGAGCGCCGCACCGATGGCCCACGCGATAGCGAAGACCTTTCCGACGTCGATGCCCTGCGCCATGGCCGCTTCCTGGTCGAACGCGGTCGCCCGCATGGCAACGCCGGTCTTCGTCTTGAAGAACCAGGCGAGAGCTCCAACTGCCGCGAACGCTACCACGATCGTCACCACCTGGGTGTACGCGATCCTGATCTGGCCGAACTGGAAGAGTCCCGCGCCCCACGGATCGGCAAGGCCGCGCGACTGGTTCCCCATGAGATCGACGGTGATCGTCCTGATGATGAGATCGACGCCGAGGGTGATCATCGCCACGGCGAACAGCTCCTTGCCAACCATCGGCCTGATCACGATCCGCTCGATCGCAGCTCCCAGCAGTGCGGTCACAAGCACAGCGAGGACAGCTGACAGGGTCCACTGAGCCCAGTAGGGCAAGAACCCGAGCCACTTTCCCGGAACGTTGAGCACGGTCGCAAAATAGACCACCATGTAGGCACCGAACGCAGCGATGCCTCCGTGGGCGAAGTTGACGACCTGGGTGGCTTTGAAGATGATGACGAAGCCCAATGCGAGGATCGCGTAGATCGCACCGAGGGCAACACCGGAACCGAACGTGTTGATGAGCTTCTCGATGCCTGCGGCACCAACGCTCTGCGCGAACAAGACAACGCCGATCATCGGTACATCGACTCCACGAGCTCGCCGAACATTTCCTTCATCGCACCACGTTTGAGCTTCTGCGTCGCGGTGAGCTCACCGTCTTCGTGATCGAGTTCCTTGGGGATCATCCTGAACTTCTTGATCTGCTCGACACGAGCAAGCTTCTCGTTCGTCTCGTTCACGATCCCCTGCATCAGCGCGATGACCTCTTCCTTCTCAGCGAGGTCGCGGTACGTCGTATAGGGAATCTGGCGATCCAGCGCCCAGTTCCCCACGACGTCGTACTCGATCGCGATGAGCGCCGTGAGATACTTGCGCCCATCGCCGATCACCATCGCTTCTTTGATGAACGGTGATGTCTTGAGGCTGTTCTCGATCTCTGACGGCGAGATGTTCTTGCCACCAGAGGTGATGATGATGTGCTTGATCCTGTCAACGATCTTCACATGTGTGCCATCGACCCACACCCCTACGTCTCCGGTACGGAGCCATCCGTCGTCCGTGAAGGTCTCCTGTGTCGCTTCGGGCTTGTTGAGATAGCCACGGAAGTTGCCGTCGTGTTTCGTTTGGATCTCGCCTGTCTCGTCGTCGATCCTCAGGCCTATGCCCGGGTACGGCTCGCCGACGGTTCCGAGCTTGACACGGTGGTGGAAGTTCAATGTCGCAACGGCTGCGTTCTCTGTCATCCCGTACAGTTCGTATATGGGAATGCCGAGGCCCATGAAGAACTCGAGCACTTCGGGCGCGATCGGTGCTGCGCCTGTTCCCGACCACCGGCAATGCCGCAAGCCGATCCGTTCCTGGAGTGCGCGAAGGACGAGCGGATAGGCGACCCAGTAGGCAAGCCTGCTTGCTGGAGTGTAGTCACCACCGTGAGCCGCCTTGCTCCTGCCGATGAAAGCAGCCAGCTTGAGTCCAACCCTGTTGACCATCCGCTTGAAGAACGTTGCATCTGTGAGCTTGATATGGACCGTCGCGTGGATCTTCTCCCAGATGCGCGGCACAGCGAAGAACAACGTCGGCTGTACCTCGCGCAGGTTCATCTGGACGGTGTCGATAGATTCGGCGAAGTTCAACACGACACCGTTGCCGCACATCGTCCAGGTCGAGAAGATCCGCTCAGCGACATGGCCGAGGGGGAGGTAGGTCAACACCATGTCAGAGGGGCTCGGCGGTTTGCCGTCGCGCGTCCTGTCCTTCGCGTTGATGATCTGCTCGATGGCGAAGTCCGCGTTGGCGTTGTCGAGCATGGCCCCCTTGGGCGGGCCCGTAGTTCCGGAGGTGTATACGAGCGTCATGATGTCGCTGGCTTCGGCCTCAGCCATGATCGACTCTACGGCGCCGGGGTTCTTGCCACGGTGCTCACGACCGATCTCAAGGAAGTCGTCCCAGAACAGCAGGCGCGGGTCATCGTAGGTGCGCAGCCCGCGTGGCTCAACAAAGATGATCTTCCTCACCCGCGGGAATGCGTCCTCTCCGGCAAGGACGATCTTGTCCACCTGCTCCTGATCCTCGGCCATGTGGATGGCAGCGCCCGAGTCGTTGAGCAGGTACTTGACCTCAGCTGCCGGATTCGTGGGATAGAAGCCCGTTGTAACGCACCTGATCGCGACCGCTGCCAGATCGAGGATGATCCACTCGGGGCGATCCTCAGAATGGATCGAGACAACGTCGCCCCGCTCCACACCGAATGCGAGCAGCCCATGTGCCGCGGTGAGGATCTCGTCCCAGAGCATCTCCCACGTCCGCTCCTGCCAGATACCGAAGTCCTTGTCGCGCATCGCGACGCGTTCGGGGACCGTCTTGGCCCATCGGCGTGCCCTCCACGCGACGGTGGGGAACGCATCGGACAGGTCCGGCGAACCGGCGTGCTTCATTGTTGCTGTCATCCGTGCTGGCCCCTCAACTGATCAGGTTGTGCCGAACATAGACGAAAGTCGCGAGCAGCGCATGGAATCTGGGGAATATTCTTTCGACATTCCCAAGAAGCACTGGTGCTCATTCGTCTGGCTGAACACGAACACCGACCACACGGAAGCGATTCGCCACGAACGCCGGGTCGGTCAATGACGCATTGCCTGCACCGTTGGCCCCGGTCACGTGGAAGTCGGAGAACGCTGCAGACTGGTTCACGAACAAGCCGCCGGTGAGATTGAAAGCGACGGACACACCGGCTTCGACTGCGGCATCTAGGACATCATCCATCGTTTCGTCATCCGTCGTGTATGCAAGCCATGTGATGGCTCCGCTGCTGAGCGCTGCTGCTTTCGCCTTGTCGATCGAGTCCGCGGTCGACGCTGTCTTGACCACATAGATGACGGGGCCGAACATCTCGTGCGCGTATGCGTCCGAGTCGGCATCCACCTCGACGATGGCAGGTGTTCGCACGACTGCATCGGCGAAGTCCGGGTTCTGCACGGGCCGTGATGCCGACAACACCCTCCCTCCGTCTCCTGCCGCATCCACACGGGCAAGCGTCACGTTCCCCTTGACCGCTCCAAGGATGCCTGCAGCACGATCGTCGTCCCCGAGGAGCCCGTCGATGGCGGCAACGAAACCGGACACGACGTCGTCGTACGATACGGTCTCATCCCCCACCTGCACACCGGTCTCGGGGATGAAGAGGTTCTGCGGAGTGGTACACATCTGACCCGAGTACATCGTCATCGACACCGACAGGTTCTTGAAAACCCCCGCGAGGTCGTTGGCCGAGTCGAGGATGACGGAGTTCACACCGGCCTTCTCCGTGTATACGTCTGCGTGGTGGACGTTCTCCTCGAGCCAGTTCCCGAAACCCGACCCTCCCGTGTAGTCCACGATGCCGATCTCGGGGCGCATCACGAGATCCTTCCCGACCAGATCCTCTGGGGCATCCACGAGGAGCTGCACGACATCGGCTGAGAAACCTGCCTCGGAGAGAACCTCACGAGCCACGCGCACGACGAGCGCGAGCGGGAGGATCGTCTCTGGATGGGGTTTGACGATGACTGCGTTGCCTGCGGCAAGGCTGGCGAAGATACCCGGATACCCGTTCCATGTCGGGAACGTCGAGACCCCGATCAGAACGGCGATCCCACGCGGCCGCACGATCCAGCGCTTGTCGATGACGAGCGGAGGCCGTGAACCCTGGGGCTTCTCCCAGCGAACGTCACCGGGGAGGCGCTTCTGCTCTGCATAGACGTACGCCACAGCCTCGAGCGCGCGGTCGAGAGCGTGTGGGCCGCCGGCTTGGAACGCCATGAAGAAACCCTGGCCCGTCGTGTGCATGACCGCATGGCCCATGAGGAAACTCGACGCAGATAGACGGTCGAGGATCTCGAGGGTGACACCGGCACGCTCGTCGACCGATGCCTTCCCCCAGTCCTTCATCGCTTCGCTCGCTGCTGCTACGACAGTGTCGACATCGGTCTTCGGGTAGGTGATCGACAGGTCGATGCCGTAGGGCGACGACTCGGCGACATCCATGTACCCGTCGTGCTCCTGGTCGGTTGCGAACGGCTTTCCAACGAGTTCGTTGAACGCTGCGGCACCGGCAGCGTCAGCTTCGGGAGGATATGCTTTGGGATGTTCGGGGTATGCGCTCCAGTAGGTGCGCTCGCGCGTTGCGGTCACGGCACGATCGAGCAACTCCTTGTGCGCATCGTAGAAGTCGGGCATCCTGTGATCCTTTCGCCAAGGGCTGTGGTTCTTCGCTCACAGTAGACGGACTGGTGACGAAGCGAGACCTGTTCGAACACCCGCTGCAACGTCGGCGTTCTTCACGATCATCGTGTTGTAGGCTCTCCCCCATGCATGATGCCTACCTTCTCGACTATGTACGTACCCCCATTGGCCGTTTCGCCGGGGCTC
>CAYLIR010000170.1:0-4637 GCA_964383515.1 uncultured Acidimicrobiaceae bacterium | reverse complement strand
GAGGACGGGGCGATGCATCGGAGACGTGGTCATCGTCATGCCCCGAAGATACCGGTCTCACGTGACACGCAACCGGACATGTTGGGCGCCGGGTGCCCACGTGGGCAGCCCACAGCGTCAGTTGCGGCCGATGCCCCGCTCTTTGAGCTCCTGGAGGATGGCTTCAAGCGACGATCCTGCAGAGAACGTCGGCTCGTCTGGTGTGTCGTCTTCACGCTGGAACTCACGACGACGCGGTGCGCCTCCCCCGCTCGGCTTGCGGTCACTCCAACCGGAACGCTCTTCCCATTCAGGGAGCGCCTGCTTGACAGAGAGGCTGACCCTGCGCCGGTCGGGATCGATCTCGGTCACCTTGACCTTGACCTCCTGTCCGATGGACAGTTCGAGTTCCGGGCTTTCCACATGGTGCATGGCGATCTCGGACACGTGGACGAGGCCTTCGACGCCTTCACCCACGGACACGAACGCTCCGAACGGCACCGTCTTGGTGACCTTGCCGTCGACGATGTCCCCGATATTGGTCGAGCGTGCGAACGTCTCCCAGGGATCCTCTGCTGTCTGGCGAATAGACAGCGAGATCCGTTCGCGTCCGTAGTCGACCTCAAGCACCTTCACCTTGACCTGATCACCAACCGTGACGATCTCACCGGGATGGTTGACGTGGCGCCACGAGAGCTCGGAGACGTGGACGAGACCGTCCATGCCGCCGAGGTCGACGAAGGCACCGAAGTTGACGACGCTCGAGACGACACCCGTGCGGATGTCGCCCTCTTTGAGGTCGGCGAGGAACGCGTGGCGCTGTTCTGCCTGCTCTTCTTCGAGGTGGGCACGACGTGACAGCACTACGTTGTTGCGGTTGCGGTCGAGTTCGATGACCTTCGCCTCGATGGGTTCGCCAACGAACGGCTGCAGGTCGCGAACCCTGCGCAGGTCGACGAGTGATGCAGGCAGGAACCCGCGCAAACCGATGTCGACGATGAGACCGCCCTTGACGACCTCGATGACGTGTCCCGTCACGGTGCCGCCCTCGTTCATGATCCGCTCGATACGGCCCCATGCACGTTCGTACTGGGCACGCTTCTTCGAGAGGACAAGACGACCCTGGTCGTCTTCCTTCTGGAGAACGAGCGTTTCGATCTCATCGCCCACAGACACGACGTCTTCAGGATTCGAGTTGTTGCGCACGGAGAGCTCGTGGGGTGGGATGACACCTTCTGACTTGTACCCGATGTCGACGAGCACCTCATCGGGGTCGACGCGTACGACCGTCCCGGCGACGATGTCCCCCTCCTTGAACTCGAACACCGTCTGCTCGACAGCAGCGGCGAAGTCTTCAGCGGTCATGTCGTCCGGCACGTCACCGATCGTCTTGGGCGCGCTGATCGCTGGCCGGTCTCCATGCGGCACCGGCGTCGCGGTGACGGGCTCTGGATCCTCATCGGTGGAAGCCGCGGGTTCAGAAGCGGTGTCATCGACAGCATCCGTTGTCTCGACAGCGGCATCAGGAGCTGTCCCCGTGGCGGCCTCAGCTGTCTCAGCAACAGCACCAACAACCGACTCGACGGCATCGGAACCAACCTCGGTGACGGCTTCTGCGGCATCGGAAGCTGTCCCCGTGGCAGCCTCAGCTGTCTCAGCAACAGCACCAGCAACCGACTCGACGGCATCGCGTACGCCTTCGGCTGCCGAAGGTGCGACGGCATCGGTTGCGGCCTCGACGGCCTCGGCTGCTTCGGGCGGTGTGTCTTGGGCGTCGACAGCGTTCGATGCTGCCTGTGCTGCGGCCTCAGCGAGGGACTCGGTTGCGGTGGTGGGCTCGCTGGATTCGTCGCTGGTTGCAGCGACGGCCTGATCGTTGTCGGTGGGCATGTAGGGGTTGGTCTCCTTGATCACAATTCTGCCTCCGAGCGCACGAACACTGCCTCGCGAGGCGCAGACATGGTATCGCGCCCCCGACCCAACGCACAAACTGCCTCATGCACGCCAGCCCCCGCGACTGGCATTTGTCGCAGCGCGAAACGGGGGCACCACGTCTGAGGTCGTCGCAGGGAGCGTGGGCCGTGGTCAGTGGCCAGCGTCTGCGAGCGTGGGACCGACTCCGGAGGACACTTTGAGCGGCACGTTCAGCTCAGCAACACCCTGCATCGTGCTCACTGTGAGGTCTCGGACGACGTCGAGCTCATCGTGGGGGACTTCGAGGACGAGCTCGTCGTGGATCTGCAGGAGCACCCTGGCATCCAAGCCCTTCTCGGTGAGTTCCTCGTCGATGTCGATCATCGCCTTCTTGATGATGTCTGCCGCCGATCCCTGGATGGGGGCGTTGAGCGCCATGCGCTCGCCCATCTGCCGGTCACGTGTGCGTGGTGAATTGAGCTCGGGCAGGTACCTCCGCCTTCCCAGGATGGTCGTCGTGTACCCGGTCTGCCTCGCCTCCTCGACGATGCCGCTCATGTAGGCGCGCACGTCGGGGAACTGTTCGAAGTACATGTCGATGTGACGTTGTGCTTCTACCCGTGAGATCCCGAGGCGTTGCGAGAGCCCATATGCCTCCATGCCATAGAGCAACCCGAAGTTGATCATCTTCGACGTTCGACGCATCGCGTCGGTGACCTCCTCAAGGGCAACACCGTTCACCCTGGCTGCTGTTGCAGCGTGGATGTCGACATCGTTGCGGAACGCCTCTACCAGCCCCGCGTCGAGGGAGAGATGGGCCAGTATCCGCAGTTCGATCTGGGAGTAGTCCGCAACGAGGAACGAACTCCCCCGCTCGGCGACGAACGCCTTGCGGATCGCCTGCCCTTCCCTGGTGCGCACAGGGATGTTCTGGAGGTTGGGCTGCTCCATCGACAAACGGCCGGTTGCTGCGCCGGTCTGGTTGAATCGCCCGCGCACGCGGCCGTCGTCGTCCACGAGGCCCAAGAGCGCGTCAACGTAGGTCGAGCGGAGCTTGTCCAGTTCGCGGAACTTCAACAGATCAGCGACGATCGCGTGTCGATCTGCGAGACTCTCGAGGACCGATGCGTCCGTCGATGCCGCACCCTTGGGGGTTTTCTTCGTGACCGGAAGGCCCAGTTCGTCGAAGAGGACGCTGCGTAGTTGCAGCGTCGAGTTGATGTTGAACTGGCGGCCAGCATGCGCATAGATCGACTCCTGGAGTGCTGCGATGCGCGTGGTGAGGTCAACACGGTACGTTGCGAGGAACTCCGTGTCGAGGGCAACACCGGCGTGTTCCATCCGGGCGAGGATCGAGATGAGGGGCACCTCGATATCGGAGAACAGTTCCGAGCCTCCCCTCGCATCGAGTTGCTCGTGAAGCGGATCCACCAACATCGACACCGCCACCGCGCGCCGCGCAGGCGTAGCGAGGTCGATCGCCGCCTCCTCGAAGGAGAACGCTCCCTGGATCTGGGTTGCAGTCGGTTCGCTGCCACCAGACAGGTCGATGCCGAGCTCCGCAGAGGCAAGGTCCTCAAGTGATGGGGCCCGCTTCGCCGGGTTGACGACATAGGCAGCGATCATCGTATCGAACCCGACAGCAGGCGTCGCGATGCCCGATTCGAGGAGGGCCACGAGCAGCGGCTTCGTGCCGTGCCCGCTGATGGTGTGCTCATCCCCGTCCCGCGCGTAGACGTCGCCAACGAGGGCAAGCGGAACGTAGATCGCTGGCGTGCCCCCACAGACAATGCCAGCGAGTTCGTCATGGTTCCACACTGCTTCCACAGCCACGCCGGGAGCTGCCAATGCGCTCGATGCCTGTTCGAGCGTTGTCGCGGTGACGACGTCGACGTCCATCTCGCCCTTGTCTGACGCTTCAACCCCGCCGAGGCTCTCGAGCCGCTTCCACAAGGTGGCGAAGGCCAGTTCGTCGAAGAGGGCCCGCACCGTGTCCCTGTTGAAGGGTGCGATCACGAGCGCGTCGGGGTCGATGTCCCCCGTAGGTACATCGTCGAGGAGGGTCATCATCGCTCGGTTGAGGAACACCTGGTCGCGTGCTGTCTCGAGGTTCTCCCTGAGCTTGGGTGTCATCGAATCGAGGTCCTCGTAGAGCGCCTCGAGGCTGTCGTACGCGTTGACGAGTCTCGCTGCCGTCTTCTCCCCCACCCCTGGCACACCTGGCAGGTTGTCCGACGAGTCCCCGCGCAGCGCCGCGTACTCGACGTACCGCTCAGGGGTGATGCCGTACCTCTCCTTGAGCCACTGTGGCGTCGCGTGCACCGTGTCGCTGATACCGCGGAGCGTGTAGAGGATGGTGAGATCATCTGCCGAGAGCTGGAACGAGTCCCTGTCACCCGTCACGACCATGACGTCGTAGCCGAGTTCCTTCCCCTCCTTCGCGAGCGTCGCGATGATGTCGTCCGCTTCGAAACCGGCAACGGAGATCTGGGGGATCTCGAGGGCATCGAGCACTTCCTCGATGAGCGGGATCTGCGTGCGAAAGATGTCAGGAGCCGATGTTCTCGTTGCCTTGTACTCGGGGTACATCTCCGTGCGGAACGTGGGCTCCTTGCGGTCCCACGCAACAGCCATCGCGTCGGGGTTCTCTTCGTCGAGTAGCTTGATCAGCATCGAGGTGAACCCGAAAACGGCGTTGGTCACTTGGCCTGACGGTGTTGCAAGATCCGGCGGCAGGGCATAGA
>CAYLIR010000169.1:0-4692 GCA_964383515.1 uncultured Acidimicrobiaceae bacterium | reverse complement strand
GCACCGGCGGCGTCCGCGATAGCGGTCGCCTGGGGCACCCCGATGCCGAGCACGCCGCGGGTGGTACATGCAGCACCAGGGCCAACGCCGACGAGTACACCAACGGCGCCTGTCCGCATGAGATGAAGAGCGCCCGAATACGAGGCACAGCCACCGACGATGACCGGCATCTCGACCTCGCGGATGAACGTGAACAGGTCGAGCGGTTCCTCGCGCGACGACACGTGCTCTGCTGAGACCACGGTTCCCTGGATCACGAGCACGTCGAGCCCGCCTGCTTTGGCGTAGTCGATGTACTGCGCGACATGCTGCGGGGTGAGGCTTGCACACGACACGACTCCGCCCTCGTTGATCTCCTCGACGCGTTGGGTGATCAGCTCGGGGATGATCGGAGCTGCGTAGAGCTCTTGCATCCTCCGCGTCGCTTTCTCGGGGTCGAGCGAGGCGATCTCGTCGTACACGGGGATCGGATCCTCGTACCGGGTCCAGAGCCCTTCGAGGTTCAGGCACGCAAGCCCACCGAGACGGCCGACCTCGATGGCCGTCTGAGGGGTCACTGCGGAATCCATCCCCGATGCCATCATCGGCAATGCGAACGAGAATGCATCGAGTTCCCATGACAGGTCCACGTCTTCAGGATCTCTCGTCCGTCGGGAAGGGACGATCGCTATATCGTCGAACCCCCACGCTCGCCGACCAGACTTCGCTCTACCGATCTCGACTTCCACGAGGACCCTCCGTGTTGTTGACGCCAGCACTGCAATCGTAGCCTGCCCGCAGCCCGACTGACCGCCGCGCTCGTCAGGCTGAACACGACCTACCTTCGGCCGTTCAGGCACACCATGCATCAGCACGGCCCGACCCAGGCCGATCACGACTCAGGACAGCGAACGGGCTCGGCAGTGCGACGCTCGTCGCGTTCGATCGCGAGCACGGCAACCGTGCCTGCCCACGCCCAGGCGCGGTGCCAACACGAAGGGATCACTCGTGTGTGAACCGTCACAGACGCTGGTCGACAAGGGCGAGGATCGCCGCTTCCTTCGCGATCGCCTCGGCTTCGATGGCCTTCCCCTGTGCGAGATACGCTGCTGCCGCATCCTCGTCCGCGAGGCTCGACGTGTTGATGCGGACGTTCATGTAGGCACCCATCACCGCTGACCGTGCGCACAGAGCACCGACCCCTGCATCCGATACCGATGCGGGATTTCCGATCTCGGCCATTGCCTGGATCACATCCATCGACGCAAGGCTCACTTCCATGACACGAAGTGGGACCTCGATGGCCTGGCGTGTCGCCGCTTGGATCGCTTCGCTGCGTGCGGCCTTGTCGGCATCGCTCGCCCTGGCCATACCGAATGCAGCCATGATGTCGTTGAATGCATCAGTGTCACGGTCGACGAGAAGGAGTAACTCGTCGTGGCACGCCTTGCCGCGGTCCGCCCACGCGGAGAACTCCTCCCACCGGTCGTCCCATCCGCGCTTGTGCGCAGAGAGATTGGCGACCATCGTGCCGAGTGCAGCACCGAGGGCACCAACGGCAGCAGCCACCGAACCACCACCGGGTGCGACCGATTCCGACGCGGTCTCTTCGACGAACTGACCCACGGTGAGGTCCACGAGACGATCGGCACGATCATCGATCGCGTACTCGATGATCTTCTCCTTCGGATCGAACGGTGTGAGGTCGTCGAGACCCAATGACGCAACGGCGATCTTGATCAGTTCAGAGTCTGCCACCCCGGTCGAACGCTGCTGTTTCCGTAGGAAGTACCTGCCAGCATCGAGGATCGCCTTGAGAGGAATCAGGCCGACGAGCTCGGACCCGGTGACACGCATGCCTCGTGACTCCGCACTGCGACACGTTTCGTCGAACGCGACATGGACAGGGGTCGCTTCGATGTCGGTGATGTTCATCGACACTTGAGCGATGCCGTACTCCTCGATGTACCAGCCGATCGCCTTGACGCCCTTGAGGGTGCCCGGGATCCACACCTTGTCACCGTTGTCGTCGAGCTCGGGCTCTCCGGTGAGCGGGTCACCAACGCGTTTCACCCTGCCCCGCTCGCGCACATCGAATGCCACAGCGTTCGCCCTACGTGTCGAGGTGGTGTTCAGGTTCACGTTGTAGGCGATGAGGAAGGCCCGCGCGCCGACGGCCGTGGCACCAGAACGGGGGTTGAACTCGCCGGGTCCGAAGTCTGGCTCCCACGCGGGATCGCTGAGCCTCATCGGGAGCCCTTCGTATTCACCTTCGCGCACATCAGCGAGATTCTCGCGTTCGGGTCGAAATGCAGCCTTCTCGTAGCAGTACACCGTGAGCCCCACTTCGTCGCCAAGACGCTGTGCAAGCGTGCGTGCGTACTCAACGGTCTCGTCCATGGTCATGTCCGAGATCGGAACGAGCGGGCATACGTCCATGGCGCCGAAACGGGGGTGCTCACCCGTGTGCGACGACATGTCGATGAGATCCCGGGCGACTTCGGCTGCAGCGACGCTGGCATCCACAACGGCGTCCGGAGGGCCAACGAAAGTGACGACCGTCCGGTTCGTCGCCTCACCTGGGTCGACGTCGAGCAGCTTCACGCCTTCGATGGATGCGATCCGGGACGTGATAGCGTCGATGATGGCCATGTCGCGGCCTTCACTGAAGTTCGGAATACAAGCAACGAGCTTTCCCACGGGCGTCTCCTCTGTCAATAGCCCTTGATCCCAACCGCTTTGCGCACCTCGGCCTCGTATGGCCCTGCCAGTTCACGCGCTCGTACGCCACCTTCATGCAGCAGGGCGCGTACGTCACCGTTCGACAAGGCCTCGTAGCGAGGTTTGATCGGTGCAACTTCCTCGAGCACGGCGTCGGCCACTGCGTCCTTGAACGCTCCATAGCCTCCACCTGCGTACTCGTCCACGAGATCATCGATCGACCGTCCCGTGCAGGCGGCCATGATCTCGAGCAGGTTCGCTATGCCCGGCTTGGCAACCGGGTCGTGACGGATCTCAGGATCGCTATCGGTCACCGCAGACCGAATCCGCTTGCGGATGATATCGGGGTCGTCGAGCACCAGCACCCTGCTCTTCTCCTTCGCATCGGACTTCGACATCTTCGACGTTGGATCCGTCAGAGACATCACCCGCGCAGACGTCTGGGGGATATAGCCCTCAGGGAGGGGGAACACGTCACCGAAACGGTTGTTGAACCGCTCAGCGAGATCCCGCGTCACCTCGATGTGTTGGCGCTGGTCCTCGCCCACAGGCACGAGGTTCGCCCGATACAACAGGATGTCCGCAGCCATGAGCACCGGATAGGAATACAGGCCGAGGTTCGATGCCACGCCAGCGGCGGTCTTGTCCTTGAACTGGGTCATGCGGTTGAGCACCCCCATCGGGGTCATCGTTCCAAGGATCCAAGCAAGCTCGGCGTGCTCCATGACCTGGCTCTGTGTATAGAGCAACGACCTGTCCGGGTCAACACCGAGGGCAAGGAGCACCTTGGCGGTCTCGATACGCGACTTCTCCAGTTCGGCCGGGTCATAGTCGATCGTCATGGCGTGCAGATCGACGATGCAGTAGATGGTGTCGAAGGAGTCCTGGAGCTTCACCCAATTGCGGAACGCACCAAGATAGTTGCCCAGGTGGACATTGCCCGTCGGCTGGACACCCGAAAAGATGCGCTGACTCTCCGCGTCGCTCACGATCTGCTCCTTGTCACTCCTTGGCGGACGCTCAGCAGCGGCCGGCTGCCGCGCCCAGGATCTGTTCAGGATGCAACGATACCTGCAGTAGCAAACACAAGCGCAGCAACGAACCTCGCGAGTTGCCCATGGGGTTCAGTGTCGCCCTCGTCCATCCCGGCCCGGGCACCGGCGACCGGGCGGACGGAGCGCTCCTTGGCGACGCTCGCACGGTGCTCACCCTATGTGGAGACATCTTCGAGCGCAAGAAATCCTCGTCAGGGATGCACCCGACTTTGCGCTATCGCGCAAGGTCGTGCATACTCGGGTCTTCATGGACACGTATCGACACACGACGATCATTATCTGCTGAGCACACGCGCAACGACGCGTGTGCTTGTGAACCCTCCCACCGTGGAGGGTTCTCTCGTTGAAGGGCACACTCATGGCACGATCCGTTGAGATCTACGACACCACATTGCGAGACGGCACCCAGCAAGAGGGTATCTCGAGGACACCACGCGACAAGCTCCAGGTCTGCAGGCTGCTCGATGACCTCGGTGTCGCCTACATCGAAGGCGGGTGGCCCGGTGCGAACCCGAAGGACGACGAGTTCTTCCGGCGTGCCAAGACCGAACTCGACCTCTCCACAGCAACACTTGTTGCGTTCGGATCGACGCGAAGGGCGAACATGAAGGCTGAGGACGATCCTCAGGTACAACGCCTCCTCGAAGCGGACACCTCCGTCGTATGCCTTGTCGGGAAAGCCTCCGACTACCAGGTCGAGCACGCACTTCGTGTATCGAAGGGCGAAGCACTCGCGATGGTCGAAGACACCGTTGCGTACTTCCGCTCCCGAGGCAAGGAGGTGTTCTTCGATGCTGAACACTTCTTCGACGGGTACCGCAGCGATGCTGGCTTCTCTGTCGATGAGCTCCGTGCGGCTCAGCACGCGGGGGCATCGCGCCTCGTGCTGTGCGATACCAACGGTGGGTTCCTCCCCCACGAGGTTGAACGCATCGTT
>CAYLIR010000168.1:0-4700 GCA_964383515.1 uncultured Acidimicrobiaceae bacterium | reverse complement strand
TTCGAGAACGAGGAGGCTTCGATCAGGGCGACGATCGCTGCCGCAGCGAAGGCCCGTGAGGAAGCGGCAGCGGCAGCGGCTGCAGCGGCTGCCGCCGCGAAGCCCAAAGCGAAGCCGAGCCCCGCGCCATCGACCGGCAACGGTTCCCTTCATTGGCCCATCCGGGGCCCCATCGATTCTCCATTCGGATGGCGTATCCATCCCATCACGCTGACGAGGCGGCTCCATACGGGAATCGATATCGACGGCGACTTTGGCCAACCGATCAAAGCGGCGAAGTCCGGCAACGTGATCTTTGCGGGGGTCAAGGGCGGCTACGGCAACGCCGTCATGATCGATCACGGGAACGGCTGGGTGACGCTCTACGCACACCAGCAGTCGCTCAACGTCTCAGTGGGGCAATGGGTCAACACGAACACCACGATCGGCTGGGTCGGTTCCACCGGGGATTCGACCGGTCCACACCTCCATTTCGAACTCAGGGTCAACGGAGTGCCTACGGACCCGATGAGATATCTGTAGGGGACGAGGTAGCCTCAGCGTCATGGCAGGACACAAGGTCGTTGCGACCAATCGCAAGGCGCGCTACAACTACGAGATCCTCGATACGTTCGAGGCAGGCATGGTGCTCAGGGGATCCGAGGTCAAGTCGCTACGCGCTGAAACGTGCAACTCAAGGACGCATATGCAACGATTGCGGGTGGTGAGGTGTGGCTCGAGAACGCGCACATAGCCCCGTATTCGTTCGCTGAGCGTGGGGGGCACGATCCTGAGAGGCAACGCAAGCTGCTCCTTCACCGAAGGGAGATCGACCGTCTCTTCGGCCGTATCCGCGAGGAGGGGCTGACGCTCGTACCGCTGCAGGTGTACTTCACCAAGGGAAAAGCGAAGGTCGAGCTCGGGCTTGCGCGCGGGAAGCGGCCACACGACAAGCGGAGAGCCATCGTCGAACGCCAACAGAAGCGGGAGATGTCCCGCGCCCGGTCGCTGCGCAGGTAGGCCGGCGGTTCGAGGGGATTGTCACACGACGGTGAGGTTCGCAAAGCCATGCTCCGCGAAGACGCCAGACACCGCTGCGAGCATGGAAGGGTCGGCGTCGGGGATATGCGACGCCTCGGTGCGAACCCCATGTGCTCGGTAGCCGATGATCGTGATTGTCATGTCGGGGTCGACGTCGTGCAGCCAGGATGCGGTGCGCTGTGCGACATCGACACCATCGTTGTACCCGGGAACGATGAGCAATCGAACCTCGGCGAGCTTCCCTCTGCTGGCAAGGAACTCGATGGAGCGCAGTACCCGCTCGTTCCCTCGCGCGGTGAGCCGCGTGTGCACGTCGGGGTCGAGCGCCTTGAGATCGACCATCGCTCCATCCATCACATCGACGAGGCGCTCCCACACGTCCAGAGGGGCCGACCCGTTGCTATCGACGAGTGTGGTGAGATGGTCGAGGGACCGATCGGTCTTCAACGCATGGAACAGCGACGCCACGAACTCGGGTTGCTGCGTGGCCTCGCCCCCAGAGATCGTCACCCCCGATATGAACGGGGCAACGGATCGGATCTTGCTGACGAGCTCCTCGACGGTGACGAAGCGTGCGAGCGGTGTGCTGTCCTCAGGGCATACATCGATGCAGACATCGCACGACGTGCAGGTCGCCCTGTCGACGACGACGAGGGGACCGGGGCGGATCGCAAGCGCATCCTCGGGACACGATCCCACGCACACAGCGCAGTGTGTGCATGCGGTGATCGTGTACGGGTTGTGGCAGGTGATGCAGTTGAAATTGCATCCTTGGGTGAAGACAACGAACCGGTTCCCTGGGCCGTCGACCGCCGAGAACCGGATCGTGCTATTGACGAGGCCTTGGGCTACGTTCATGGATGAGGAGGCGCTTCGGTCTCCGCTGTGTCACGTGCGAGTTTGCGACCGACCCGGCAGCGAACACCGTGCTTCCGTGCCGTTCCTGCCCCTCGGCATAGCGCGTGAGGTCTGATTTGCGTACGAGGTACCCGGTGATACGAACGAACTCGTTGTCTTCGATGTTGAAGGTGAAATCGCGCATCCCGGTAGCGAACGCTCCGCGGATGATGTCCACCATCGCTTCAGGGTTCCGCTGCACGGTGTCCTCGATCTTGAATATGTCGGAAACGCCCGAGTCGAAGTGGCGATGGTGGGGCGCTACGGTGGCGATGTGCTCGAACGTTTCAGGCTCACCACCGATGGGGATCCGCGTGCCCGCGGTCACATCGACGTCGGAATCGATGCCAGACTGGGAGTGCAGGAATGCGCGTCCACCCGCCCCCTGGCAGTACGGCATTTCGCGATCGTCGACGAACGCCCTGAGTGTTTCGACGATGCGATAGCTGAGCGCATCTGCTTCGCCGCCATCGCCGTACCGCGCCTCGGATCCGGCATTCTCCATGAGGATGCTCACAGCTTCCGCAAGGCCGTAGATGCCGAACATAGCGGAGAAGCGATCCAGGTCGATGATCCCCTCGGTAGCGAGGAAATCGTGTTCGAAGAACCGGGCTTCTTCAACGAGGAACCTGATCCTCGCCTCCATGAGCTCTGCGTTGAGTTCAGCGAAATGGGGCAGCGTGTCGGTGAGGAACGCTGCTGTTGAGCCGCTGTGGGCACGGGCGGCTTCCTTGAGGTTCAGCCTGACCAGCGTGTGCGACCCACCGCCTTGCCGCATCGAGTTGTAGCAGCTTGCAACCCCATAGGACTCCCCAAGGTCGCCGACCATCATCTCGTGGTTCACGAAATGGGGCTTGGCCGTTGCGAACACAGTGGTGACGGCATCGCGAAGCAGATCATCGGGCGTGTTCGATGGATCGACCTTGAGCGTGAGGTTCGGAACGGTCTGCGTGAGGTCCCGTTCGATCGCCAGGATCGCCCGCAGGACACGGTTGTCCGTCGGCCCGAGGTTCGCGTGGACGAATCCGTCGGGGAGGATGCGGTCAAGAGCGATCCAGAAGAGCCTGAGCTTGGTGCGCAGTTCCGCATCGGGAACCCCGTCGGTGAACGGCATGAGCAGCGAGTCGACATCGCCGAGATACACCGGGAATCCTGTGATGGAAGGCACCTGGGTGTAGAGGATGAGGAGGAAGTTCAGGGCTTCGTCGAGGTTCGACGGGGGTGCGAGCTCAAGATGCTCAGACCCGTTGGCGAGGGCCTTGGCGTAGTCGGGCAGGAGGTAGCGCGGCCGGTAGGGTGCATGTCCCTCGTAGAGGTCGGAGATGATCCCCTTGTTCAACGCTTCGGCGCATGCGTCACTGACTTTGGGATACGGGAGGGCGTTCTCGGCGAGCGCCGCGAGGTAGTGTCTGCGCTGGTGGAAGGTCAGGCTCGGGTCTGTGACAACCGACCGTACCTGTTCGACGAATTCTTCTTGCCCCATGGCGCCTCTCCTCGCTCGCCCCTCCAGTGTATCACCCCTGTTCGGGAGTCGAGCAGGCTATCGCTGGGGATGCACCGACTATTCGACCTGTTCGAGCTGCGTGAAGAGCTGTTCGATGGCATCTGGCCCGATGAGGCCAGCGGTGCGATACAGGACGGTGCCGTCGCTCCCGGTGACGACCCAGAATGGGAATGCCGATACGCCGAACTGGCTTGCGATCTGCGCGGTTTCGTCGACGAGCACGGGGAAGTTGAACTGCTCCGTTTCCAGGTACTCATCGAGAGGGTTCCCTCGTGATGGGTCCATCGATGTCGTGACGGTCACCAGCTCAGCGCTCGGGAACCGCTGCGCGTTGTCCAGATACCACGTTGACAGGTCTGGCAACTCCTGCTGGCAGTACGGGCACCAGTGCGCCCAGATCAGCCATATGCGCTTCGTCCCGTCGGTGGGATCGATGCTCACCGTTTCCTGCGAATAGGCCTCGGTCGCTTCCACGGGGGTCATCGTGAGCCCGAGTGCGGTATCTGGTGCTCCGTTCTCGAACCGGGGGAGCACGCCTGTGGGTTGTGCCGAAACGGACGGGGCGGGGGAGATACCGCCATCGGTAGGCCCAGCGGCTTGCGCCGCTACGTTGGCAAGGTCGCGTGACAGCGCGTCGACGTTGGAGTTGACACCTTCGAGTGCGCTGTTCACATGCGAGACCTCTTCGGCGATCGCGGCGATGTCGTCGCGTGCAGATGTTATGGAGCTGATGACGTACACCTGGCTTGCGACGAGCGCGAGCACCGCGACGATCGCGCCAGCGACGAGGAACGATTTCGGCCGTGCGGCGCCGTGGGCATCTGAGGCAGCAGTGTTCGTGGCATCTTCCCTGTCTGCGGTGTCTGGGGAGTCAGGCTCTGCGGTGTCGGATAGCTCGGGTATGTTGGGTTCTGTATCCATAGCGTCGAGGCTACCGCCTCACTTCCATTGTTGAACCTCGGCGGGAACGGCGATCTGCGGTGTATCCTCACGGGGTGGACGTGTCCCAGCGTTCCCCGTATGGGGGTGACATGGTTTCGACCGTGAGCGTTGAGGCGTCGGAAGCGAGCCGAGGTCACCGGAGTCCTCGTTAAAGAGCCGGTACACATATAAGTGCAGACGAAAGTTACGCACTGGCAGCGTAGATAAACGCTCCTGTCCTCCCGGAGGGTGCCCACCTCGCCGGATGAGGGCAACGCAATGTGGGACGCTCCCGTCGGGATTTCCGGGACCGGCGGGATAAGACACTTCCGGATAGGGCACGGGGGTGCTTTCCGAC
>CAYLIR010000167.1:0-4708 GCA_964383515.1 uncultured Acidimicrobiaceae bacterium | reverse complement strand
CCTCGGCATGGCTGTGGCCAACTCGCTGTCTGCGATCAGCGCGGGGGCACGGCAGATCGAGGGCGCCATCAACGGTATCGGCGAACGGGCAGGCAACACATCCACGGAAGAGATCATCATGGCGATCACGACCCGGCCCGAGCACTTCGAGGTCGAGATCGGCGCCGACACGAGAGAGATCTTCGAGACGTCACGCCTCGTATCGAGCCTCACGGGATACCCGATCCAGTACAACAAGGCCGTTGTCGGGCGCAACGCGTTCGCTCACGAGTCCGGCATCCACCAGCACGGGGTCCTGCGCAACAGAGAGACGTACGAGATCATGGACCCGTCAGCGATCGGGCGGACGTCAACCCTCGTGCTCGGCAAGCACTCGGGGCGTGCAGCGTTCGCAGATGCCCTTGGAAAACTCGGCATCGTGCTCGACGACGAAGAGTTCGCCCGTACGTTCAAGCGGTTCAAGGAACTCGCAGACCGCAAAGGAGAGATCACCGAAGAAGGCATCCGGGCGATCGCGACGGTCGAGTCGAAGCATGCCTCAGACGACTGGAAGCTCGAAGGCCTGCATGTGTCGGGGGGACCGGAAGACAACCCGATCGCCACGGTCGTCCTCGCACGCAATGGCGAGTCGATGGAATCCTCCGCTAGCGGGGACGGCCTCATCAATGCAGCGTTCGTCGCGCTCCAGGATGCGTATGGCCTCCCAGCAACGCTTCTGGACTACCGTGTATCTACGGTCACCTCGGGAGCTGACGCCATGGCCACGATCAACGTGATCATCAAGGTCGGATCGACCACGTTCTCCGGCATAGGCGTGTCGACAGATGTCGTGGAGGGTTCAGCCCACGCAATGGTGTCCGCTCTCAACAAGGCAGCATTCGAACGGGCAACTGACGAGGAGGAAGCGTAGGGATGCAGGCATCGTTCGTCCTCCTTCCTGGCGACGGCATCGGACCCGAGGTTCTCACGGAGGCAACGAGGGCCCTGAAGGCGGTCGCTGCGCGCTCGGGCCACGACTTCCGTTTCAGCGAGCATCTGATCGGCGGCTGCGCGATCGACGAAACGGGTTCACCCCTGCCGACGTCGACAACCGCTGCAGCGCGTGCAGCCGACGCGGTACTCCTCGGGGCAGTCGGCGGCCCACGGTGGAGCGACCCGCTCGCCACGACGCGGCCGGAGGACGGGCTCCTCGAACTGCGCAGGGAACTCGGCCTGTTCGCCAACATCCGGCCCGTGCGCATACATCCGCAACTCGCCGATGCGTCGCCCCTGAAGCCGAAGATCGTCGAAGACGTCGACATCGTCTTCTTCAGAGAACTGACGGGTGGCATCTACTTCGGGGGGTCTACGGCATCGAACGACGGCACAACCGTGGAAGACCACATGCGCTACTCCGTCTATGAGATCGAGCGAATCGTGCGCCTCGCTGCCGAAACAGCCAGGCAACGCAGTGGCAAGCTCACATCGGTCGACAAAGCGAACGTCCTTGCGGTATCGCGGCTGTGGCGCTCGGTCACCGGCCGCATCATGAACGACGAGTTCCCCGACGTCACCTACGAGACCGTCCTCGTCGACGCCATGGCCATGCATCTGCTCTCCCGCCCAGGAGACTTCGATGTCGTCGTCACCGGCAACCTGTTCGGAGATATCCTCACCGACGAGGCTTCGATGCTTTCTGGCTCGCTTGGCCTGTTGCCTTCCGCGTCCTTGGGATCGAGCGGGCCGGGACTCTACGAGCCCATCCACGGGTCGGCACCTGATATCGCGGGAACCGGCACAGCGAATCCACTCGCAGCGATCCTTGCCGCTGCGATGGCGCTGCGCCACTCGCTTGGCCTCGAAGCCGAAGCGGTAGCTGTCGAACAGGCAGTCGACACGGTTCTCGCATCGGGGATCCGCACGCCCGACATCGCCGCACACGGCCCCTCGGTCGCCACGTCGGACATGGGCTCGGCCGTGGTCTCGGCACTGCGCTGATGCGTATACGCTGACGGGTACGAACGAGCGGGAGGCCTGATCATCGGAGAACGAGCAGACATCGGAGTCATCGGCCTCGCCGTCATGGGCAGGAACCTCGCGCTGAACCTCATCGACCACGGATACCGCGTCGCAGTTTTCAACAGGACACCAACACGCACAAGGGACCTTGTCGCATCGGGGGAAGGAGGCGAGAGCCTGGTTCCGGCCTTCGATCTCACAACCTTTGTCTCGGCGATCGCTCGCCCCCGCACGATCCTCATCACGATCAAGGCAGGGAAACCCGTTGACGCTCAGATCGAAGCCCTCCTCCCCCTCCTCGACGACGGCGATGTCATCATCGACGGCGGGAACTCGCTGTTCACCGACACACAGCGCCGCTGCGACACCGTCGAGCCGACCGGCGTTCATTTCGTCGGCGCCGGTGTGTCTGGCGGCGAGGTCGGGGCTCGATTCGGCCCGTCCATCATGCCAGGTGGCCACAAAGAGGCATGGCCGGTGATCGAACCGATGCTCAGCGCGATAGCCGCCAAGGTCGGTGACGAACCGATGGTGGCATGGCTCGGGCCGGGAGGTTCAGGACACTTCGTCAAGATGGTGCACAACGGCATCGAGTACGGCGACATGCAGGTCATCGCGGAGGCGTACGACATCATGCGTCGGGGGCTTGGCCTCTCCCCGCGCGAGATGCACGAGCACTTCGATCGGTGGAACAGCGGGAAACTCGACTCGTATCTGATCGAGATCACCGCGGACATCCTCGCCCACACCGATGAGGACGGCTCGCCGACGATCGACCATGTCCTCGATGCGGCAGGGCAGAAGGGCACCGGAAAGTGGACCGTCATCTCATCGATGGAAGAGGGCGTACCTGTCACACTCGTTGGCGAGTCTGTCTATGCCAGGATCGTGTCCTCACGTGTCGAGGAACGCACCATGGCCTCGTCAGTGCTTCCGATGCCGATCGACACCGCCTCCTTCGACGGCGGTGATGCCATCGGCGATCTCCACGACGCGTTGTACGCATCGAAGATCGTCTCCTACGCGCAGGGGTTCATGCTCATCCGATCCGCAAGCGAGACGTACGGCTGGGGACTCGATCCCGGCACCATCGCTGCCCTATGGCGAGCAGGATGTGTCATCCGCTCTCGCTTCCTCGCGAACATCACCGACGCGTACCGTGCACAACCTGACCTCACCAACCTGCTCTTCGATACCTTCTTCGCTGAAGAGATCACCGCCGCGGTGCCCGGGTGGCGACGCACCGTTGCGCGCGCCGTTGCGGCGGGCATTCCAACGCCAGCGTACGCATCGGCCCTGGCGTTCTTCGACTCGTATCGGTCACGACGGCTACCTGCGAACCTCATCCAAGCGCAACGCGACTATTTCGGAGCACATATGTACGAACGGATCGACAGACCCCGCGGTGAATGGTTCCACACAGACTGGACGGGAGAGGGAGGCAGCGTGACATCTGGGGAGTACCAGGCATGAGCGTCCCGTGGCCACAGGCGATACCCGCGCTGATCACCGCGCTGGACGAGAACGAAGAGATCGACCGGGATGGACACGTTGCGAACGTCGGCCGCGCGGTCGACGGCGATGCACGGGGCATCTTGATCGGCGGTTCAACAGGCCAAGGCCCCTATCTCGAGCCCGGTGAACGCCGGGCGCTGGTCGCAGTGACGCGCGCCGCATTTCCCGATCTCGTCATCCTCTCGAGCATCTTCGCCGAGTCGCATCGCCAGGCTGTCCAGCAGATTGAGGAAGCGGCCGACGCTGGTGCCGATGGGCTCCTCGTCGTGACGCCGACAACGCTCGTACGCAGCCGAAGGGAATGGGTCGTCGACTACTTCGAAGCAGTAGCAGATACGTCTCCACTCCCTGTGTTCCTGTACTCGGTGCCCGCGGTCACGGGATACGAGCTCCCGTGCGAATCCGTCGCGGAGCTCGCTGGCCACCACAACATCGCGGGGATGAAGGATTCGGGAGGAGACGTGACACGTCTCGATGCGATCGCCAGCATCATGGACGATTCCTTCATCGTGTATGCAGGCAACTCGCGCGTCCTCTCCGAAAGCGTCGCAAGTGGTGCCCATGGGGCGATCACCGCGAGTTCGAACTACGCCTTTGCAGATGTCGTTGGTGCCATCGAGGGCTACACCGAGGCCCAAGAGCGCCTGCGGAGGCTCGTCGGAACGATCGAACCGTTCGGGGTCCCTGGCACGACGTTCGCCGCCTCCCTGGCGGGGATGCGCAGCGGGCCCCTGCGCCGTCCGCTGCCTCCTTTGGATGCAGCAGCACAAGAAGCGATCCGCGCGGTACTCGGGACGGATCCCGCTTCGTAGACGCACCCGCCCAACCGCATCGGCGGATACGGGGCAGTGCCCACTCGCGGACAAGCAATTGCACGCCCGTTCCCGTAGCATTCTTGACCATGAAACTAGGGATTCGCAAGGAAACAGCTTCCGGCGAAGCTCGGGTGGCAGCGGCCCCGGCTTCCGTCTCATCGTTGATCGACCTCGGGTTCGACGTCGCCGTTGTATCAGGTGCTGGTGAGCTCTCTGGGTTCCCCGACGCGGACTTCGAGGAGGCCGGTGCCCGGATCGTCCAGGGCCTCCAAGACGCCGCCCCGCTCGACATCGTGTGCACCGTCGGCCCCGTCCACGCATCGGATGTCGAAGCTCTCGGCGATGGGGGCATCGTCATCGGACTGCTCGATCCCACGAAC
>CAYLIR010000166.1:0-4712 GCA_964383515.1 uncultured Acidimicrobiaceae bacterium | reverse complement strand
AACCGCCCCGGCAACACCGGCTGCATCGACCGCAGTGGTCGAGCACGCTACGATGCCTGCACCTGCAGAGGCCCACACGGCCCAGGAGGTCCAGACGGCGGCCATCCAGGCGGTACTGGCGGACAAGATGGGCGATGCACCGCTGTGTGACACGTGTGGGCACATCACGGTCCGCAACGGCTCCTGCTATCGCTGCCTCAACTGCGGCGACTCCAAAGGCTGCAGCTGACGGAGTAGCGCAGCGAACCCAGGGTTCGCGGCGTCCCATATGGCGCCGACAGCCCACAGTTCGGGTGGAGCCTGAACCCAGGGTTCGCGGCGTCCCATATGGCGCCGACAGCCCACAGTTCGGGTGGAGCCTGAACCCAGGGTTCGCGGCGTCCCATATGGCGCCGACAGCCCACAGAATGACGATGAGGGAGCGCCTGGGCGCTCCCTCATCTGTTTCCCCCCCTGTGCCATCTGGGGATACCGCCGAGACCCACTAGGGGTAGGCGACGAATCCCTCCGTGCGCTGCGTCTCGCGGATGTAGGCGAGGATCCGTATGAAATCGTCCTCGGAGACGTTCGGGATCGGCGGCATGCTCCCGAAGTCGAAGTGGTGCGCCTTCACGCCGTTCACGACCGCAACCGCGAACGCTCCGTCACCGTGGTGCTCCGGGTTGTAGATGACCGAAAGGTGCGGAGGACCAGCAGCCGTGCCGCGCAGATCGACACCGTGACACGCCGCACACTTCGCCTGATAGAGAACGTCCCCCTCTGCGACGAGAACGGGATCCTGCACCGGGATGTCGAACTCCGTCTTCCCGGTCATCGGATCACGCGGTGGCCCGTCGGCTGTCGAGCCTCCATCGGAGCCGCCGGACAGGACGACGAACACCATACCGATGACCACGATCGCTGCCGTTGCTGGCACGAGATATCTCTTCATGTCATATCTCTTCATATCGTCGTTCCACCCTCCCGAGGTGCTCATTGAGGAAAACATGGGGCGAACCCGCCCGCTGGCATGGTAGCCTGCCCGCACTATACCCCACCCCCAGAGGGGTACGGGGCCGCAGACCCGGCTCCGTCATACTGGCCCGAACGCGAGCCGAATCCAGGAGCACCATGGCGACAACGACAGACCCAGCAGCGAGCCCCGGAATCCGCAGCTGTCCATGCTGCCGCCTCTGTGCACTCGACCCGAACGGCTCGACCCGCGACACCACGGGCCACAACGGCCACGGCATGCCCATCTCGGACGCGGCTGCCCCCGTCACAGCGATGGATCACACCGGTCACGACACACCCACGATGGACCACAGCGGTCACGACAGCGGCGGGGACGACCACGCCGGGCACGGTACGGATCACACGGGCCACGAGATGATGTTCCGGAGACGCTTCTTCGTCGCGACCGCACTCAGCATCCCCGTCCTGTTCTGGAGCGAGACGATCCAGTCGTGGTTCGGCTACCACGCACCAGTGTTCCCCGGTTCGTCCCTGATCGTCCCGATCATCGCAACGTTCATCTTCATCTACGGCGGGTTCCCGTTCCTGTCGATGGCCCGGTTCGAGATCATGAAGCGACAGCCAGCGATGATGACGCTCATCTCCCTCGCCATCACCGTTGCATACGGCTTCTCGATGCTCACGTTGCTCGTACCGTCGATCGGCGACGATTTCTTCTGGGAGCTCGTGACGCTGATCGACATCATGCTCTTCGGCCACTGGATGGAGATGAAGAGCGTCAGGGAGGCGTCCGGCGCTCTCGGTGCCCTCGCCAAGCTCATGCCAGACACAGCTGAGGTCGAGATGCCGGACGGTACGGTGGCGACGGTGCCTGTGTCCGCACTCACCGAGGGACAGGTCGTGCTCATCCGCCCGGGTGCGAGCGTGCCTGCCGACGGCATCGTTGTCGACGGCGAGTCCCTCTTCGACGAGGCGCTCATCACCGGTGAATCCCGCCCCGTGAAGAAGAAGGTGAACGACTCCGTCATTGCAGGGACGATCAACAGCGGTTCTGGCGCCGTGCGTGCACGGGTCACCGCAACAGGGGATGCCACCGCGCTCTCAGGGATCATGAAGCTCGTTGCAGCGGCCCAAGCAAGTACATCGCCAACCCAGCTCCTCGCTGACAGAGCCGCCGGGATCCTGTTCTATGCAGCGGTGGTTGCTGCCATCCTGACTGCACTCGTGTGGACGCTGATCTACGGCGGGTTCGACCAGCGCACCATCGCCAGGGTCGTGACGGTACTCGTCATCGCCTGCCCGCACGCCCTCGGCCTTGCTATCCCGCTCGTCGTGTCGAACACGACGGCACTCGCGGCCAGCAACGGGATCCTGATCTCTCGGCGCGAAGCGATCGACACCGCCAGAGACCTCGACGTGGTCGTATTCGACAAGACGGGCACCCTGACGACGGGCCAGATGGGCGTCGCTGAGATTGCCACTATCGATGGTGTTGAACCAGAGCGTGTCCTTGGGCTCGCAGCCGCCGTCGAAGGCGACTCGGAGCATCCCATGGCACGGGCGATCCTGTCATCGGCTGCCGAGCGCGGCGTTGCCATACCGGAACCCGCGTTGTTCGAGGCGTTGAAAGGTCGCGGCGTGAAAGCCACGATCGATGGCATCGACGTGTACATCGGCGGACCGAGACTTCTCGAGAGCCTCAGTCTCGAGTTGCCGGAGTCCCTTGCCGAGTTCTCGGAAGCGGCAGGCAAACGGGGCGAGTCGGTCGTGATCGTCATCGAGGGCGACCGGCCAGTAGCGGCGATCGCTATCTCAGACATCGTGCGCCCCGAAAGCTATACAGCGGTAGCTGCTCTCAAGGAGCGCGGGATCGAAGTAGGGATGATCACGGGAGACAGCGACGATGTGGCCCAAGCCGTTGCAGCGGAACTCGGCATCGACATCGTGTTCTCACAGGTACTCCCAGCGGACAAAGACGCCTACGTTGCCCAGTTGCAAGCCGAAGGGAAGAAGGTCGGCATGGTCGGTGACGGCGTCAACGATGCCCCCGCCCTGACCCGTGCCGACATCGGCATCGCCATCGGGAGCGGCACGGATGTTGCGGTGCAGGCTGCAGATATCGTGCTCGTGAAGTCAGACCCACGCGATGTCGTCAAGATCGTCCGGCTGTCCGAAGCGAGCATGCGCAAACAGCTCCAGAACATCTGGTGGGGAGCCGGGTACAACATCGTGATGGTCCCGCTCGCTGCCGGGGTGGCGGTACCCCTCGGTTTCGACATGCCCCCAGCTCTTGGCGCTGCGTTCATGTCGTTGTCGACGATCATCGTTGCGATCAACGCCCAGACCCTCCGCCGCATCGACCTCTCCGTCGACTGACCCCACCTTCCCACCCGCATGCCGCGCACCCAGGATTGCAGACCGCGCCTACAGCGACTCCAGCCTAAAGAAGGCACCGAGGTTCGCCGGGAAGTGTCATGGGCTGGGAGAGCCACGGTACGATGGGGCGACGCGGATGGGAGAACACATGGGCGAAGATCGCGACAACAACCAACAACCGGAGCAACGATGGGACCCGGAACCCGCATCGAACCGGTGGATCGTCCGTCTGGTCATCCTCGGGGTCGTCGCTGCGGCGGCTGTGGCGTTCATCTTCCAGAACACGCGGAACGTCGAGGTCAGCTTCCTCTTCCTCGCCGGTGAAGCACCGCTGTACGTCGTCATCGTCATCTCGATGGTCCTCGGTGCGCTCCTGGCACTGATCGGCGTCGGACTGCGCCGGAGGGCCAAACGGCGCAAGCGCCACGACGAAAACTGATCCCGCACCCAACACGCCCACATACCGCTTGCATCATCGGCTAAGCGCTCATCCAGAGCGGTGGAGGGACAGGCCCTGTGATACCGCGGCAACCGACGAGTTCGGTGCCAATGCCTGATCGATGAGGAACCGAGCGGCACCCGCTTGAGGCGCCTGAGCGCATTGAGACAACAGGAGCTGCAATGAGCCAACCAGACGAACCTTGCTGTAGGTGCACAAGCAGGTCACGATGACCGACTACCTCGATGCCGTCGCCAAGCGCGTGGTCGTGTTCGACGGCGCCACCGGCACCTGGCTCCAAAGCCAGGGACTCACTGCAGACGACTTCGGCGGCCTGGACCTCGAGGGCTGCAACGAGATCCTCACGGTCACCCGCCCGGATATCGTCGAGAGGCTGCACCGCGCCTATCTCGACGTCGGTGCAGACGTCATCGAGACGAACACCTTCGGCGCCTTCGGTGTGCCCCTCAGCGAATACGGCCTCGAGGGCCGCGCCTATGAGATCGCAGCGGCCGCAGCCACCATCGCCAGGAACACTGCAGACGACTACGACGACCGATTCGTGGCCGGTTCCATCGGGCCCGGCACGAAGTTCCCGACCCTCGGACAGATCGCATACGCCGACCTGCGCGACCAGTTCGCGGTTGAAGCCACAGGCCTCATCGACGGCGGAGTGGACCTCATCGTCATCGAGACGCAGTTCGACCTGCTCTCGGTCAAAGCGGCCATCAACGGTGCCCGCCGTGCCATGAAGGCATCTGGCCGCGACGTCCCCATCCAGTCCCAGGTGACGATCGAACTGACCGGCCGCATGCTCCCGGGGACCGAGATCGGGGCTGCACTCACCGTCATGGAGTCCCTCGGTGCCGACGTCATCGGCATCAACTGTGCCACTGGACCCGTCGAGATGTACGAAGCGGTGCGCCACCTCACACGCCACGGC
>CAYLIR010000165.1:0-4721 GCA_964383515.1 uncultured Acidimicrobiaceae bacterium | reverse complement strand
GGTCAGTCTGCGATGGCTCACTACCGCAGCTACTCGATCAGCTTCCGACCCGATCTGTCGTCTCTGTCGTCTCTGCCGGCTCCGCGACGACATGAGTGAGCTACGCTCGCGGGATGCATATCGACCCATACCTCTTCACAGATGCCGCGGTGACCGACGAGACCCGCCAGTTCAACGCCGGGCTCCAGCAGATGCTGCTCGCCATGCCGGACATCACGAAGCTTCCACCAGCCCAGACTCGCAAAGCAAGGCGTGAGGGCAAGAGCTGGATGGGCCCTGTCGTCCACTCGGACCGGGCCCGCACGCTCACCATCGAAGGACCAAGCGGCGATCTCGAACTGCGGATCATCGACGCGGACGACCCCCTCGGTGTGTATCTCCACATCCACGGCGGCGGTTGGGTGCTTGGCGCAGCAGACCTCAGCGATGTCGGGAACGAGGCGATGGTCGACGAAGCAGGCGTGACCACCGTCTCGGTCGAGTACCGACTCGCGCCGGAGCATCCATACCCTGCAGGAGTCGAAGACTGCGCAGCCGCAGCACGGTGGCTCGTCGAGAACGGGAAGTCCGTCTTCGGGACCGATCGCTTCACGATCGGTGGCGAGTCTGCCGGTGCAACCCTCGCAGCAGCAGCCCTGCTCAAGACCCGCGACGACATCGGGTACACGGAGTGGGCAGCGGCGAACCTCGTCTACGGCTCGTACGCTCCCTACGGCACTCCGTCGGTGCGTCAATGGGACAAGCGCGGGCTCATCCTCGAACCCGAGATGATGGCGTGGTTCGCTGAGCACTACATCGGTGGGCAACAGATACCGATGGATGACCCGTACTTCTCCCCCCTCTACGGCACGCTTACGGGGATGCCCCCTGCACTGTTCACGATCGGGACGTGGGATCCCCTCGTCGATGACACGCTGTTCATGGCGAGCCGCTGGGCAGCAGCGGGTATCGCCACCGATCTCGAGGTCTACCCAGGGGGCATCCACGCCTTCGACGCGTTCCCGACCGAGATCGCCCGCCGGGCTCGCACGCGCATGCACGACTACATCCGTTCGGCCGTTTCGTAGTTCTGCTGCATCCCGTTGCGCGATGCACCGTTGGTCCGCCAGACGCCTACGGCAGAGTCGCCGGTACCATAGGGGTAACCGTGCTAGGTGGGGCGCTAGGGGTGCCCTTCCTCCGAAATCCTCTTCATGCGGAGCTGAACTCCCCGCCTGAGGGCGTGACGCATTCGGGTCTAGCGCTGGTTCGAAAGACGTTGACAGTGGGTCCTGTATCGGCGGGACGTCCGTGAACCGGGTCAGGTCCGGAAGGAAGCAGCCCTAAGCGGGTCGTTCCGGGTGGTAGAGGGTCGCCCTCTCGAGTCGATCAGCCAGCAGCGCCGACTACTGATCGTTCGAAGGCGGGGTGCACGGTTTCTCGGGTCAGTGCTTCTCCAAGAGCGCAGCCCACACGAAGGACATCGGCCCGAGACGCCACGTGTCCACGAGCCGCAGCGGTGTATCTGCCAACAGCACCTCTGGCGGTGGATGCTTGTCGAGGGTGTGGTGCAGGTATGCGTACTCCTCGCGCGCACCGATGCTCATCCCGGCAAGCGGCAGGACAACAGCCGTTCCGGCACGGTGGACCCTGCTCGCTATCGAACCCGTCGGACGCCCGAGGTCAACGATGCCTGCCATGCCTCCCGGCTTGAGTACCCGTGCGATCTCCTCCATGGTGCCATCGACAGAGTCGAGGTTGCGGAAAACGTACGCCGAGAACACCGCGTCGAAAGCCTCGTCAGCGAACGGGAGACACTCACCGACCGATACCACTCTGGCGGGGGCATCGTTGAACGCGAGCATCTCAACAGCGGGATCGAGAGCGACGATCTCGCGCGGAGCGAGAATCGGGTTCGCAGCTCCCGTGCCTGCACCAAGGTCGAGCACCCGCCCCTGTGGGAGCCGCGACACGACGGTCTGGCGCCACCGTTGATCCTGTCCAAGCGAGAGGATCGCGTTGAGCCTGTCATAGCGATCGGCAATGTCCCTGAAAATGGTGCCGTTGCTCATCCTGGTTCGATCACGTCGAAGCCTGTATACGGAACGAGCACGTCTGGGATGCGAACGGACCCGTCTTCTTGCTGGTGGTTCTCCATCACTGCAATGAGATGGCGAGGTGTGACGACCGTTCCGTTGAGTGTGTGAACCAGCTTGTTCGTGTCCTCGCCCCGGAACCTGACCTTGAGCCGCCTGGCCTGGTAGTCAGTCGTGTTCGATGTCGAGGTGATCTCCCTGTACCGGCCTTGGCCGGGGAACCATGCCTCGATGTCGTACTTCTTGGCTGCAGAATCACCGAGGTCGCCAGCGGCCACGTTGACGACCCGATATGGGATCTCGAGGGCACGAACAAGCTCTTCTTCGCGTTCGAGAAGGTAGTCGTGCTCCTCGAACGAATGATCTGGATGCACGAACGAGAACATCTCCGCCTTGTCGAACTGGTGAACACGGAACATGCCGCGGGTGTCCTTGCCATAGGTGCCGGCTTCGACGCGGAAACACGTCGACACACCGACATAGCGCAGCGGCAGATCGTCTGCATCAAGGATCTCGTCGGCGTGCATCGCAGCGAGGGGGACCTCGGATGTCCCGACCAGATACAGATCGTCCTCGCGCACCGAGTACACCTGGTCCCTGTCCCCAGGGAAGAATCCCGTCCCGTACAGCGCATGCTCCCGCACGAGCACGGGAGGAATAACCGGGGTAAACCCATGGCCGGACACGTTCTCGACCGCCCAGCGCATCAGGGCCATCTCGACAAGGGCGAGTTTCCCCTTCTTGAGCACGAACCGGCTCCCCGACATCTTGGATGCTCGTTCGACGTCGATGACGTCGAGAGCAAGCCCAAGGTCGAGGTGGTCTCGCACCTCGAAATCGAAAACCGGTGGTTCTCCGACCTTCTTGACTTCTATGGCGTCTTCTTCTTCGAGGCCGTCTGCAGCGGTCGGATCCGTCATGTTCGGAAGTGTCATCCACTGCGCGTTGAAGGCTTCGTCGAGTTCATCTGCCCGTGCGAGAAGACCCTTGTACCGGACAGCAAGCTCACCGGCGTCGACGATCGCTGCCTGCTTGTCCTCCCCCTCAAGTGTCGGGATGGACCTACCGATCTCTTTCTGCTTCGAGCGGACGGCCTCTGCTTCTGCCCGGCATGCCCTCCGTTCCTTGTCGAGGGCAGCGAGCGCTTCGAGGTCGATGCCGACGCCTCTGCGAGTGAGCGACGCAGCAAGCTCTTCGGGACGCTCTCTGAGGATTCCAATGTCGATCATGGTCTGAGGTTACCGACCAACAGCGTGGTCAACTGCCTGTTGTTCCTCGGGGGAAAGTTCTTCGACACCCGTGCCGGCGCGCACTTCCTTGGTGAAGAACAAGGTCTCTTCACGCGACATGAGGATGGTGATCACTATGCCATCTGCTTTCTGGTTCAGCAACGCAATGGATCGAGACCTGTTGCCCACAATGTTCCCGAATGCGTTGTACGACACGACACCGACGTAGCTCAAAGCGAATGGCATCTGCTCCTCGAGGGACGCCAGTCTCGTACTTGTATCTCCCACGGTGGACTCTGTCGCTGAGATGCGCGAATCGATGTCGGTGAGCATCCCAACAACGTCCCCATCCGCAGGCACGGAGTCGAGGCGGCGACGAAGCTTCTGGATCTGAACAACCTGCCATGCAACGACCAGAAGCACGAGTGCCAACGCAACGGCGAACACGGTATTCACGATTCTGCGTTCCAGAGAAAGGTCATGGTCCAATTGTCGTTCGTCAGATCGATGTCACCGTCGATGCTCACGGTGAGGTTCGCCTGATACAAGCCACCCGGCTGCACCTCGATAGCGTCGAACGACACGGTAGTCGAACTCCCGACATCAAGTGCAGGGATGACCTGAGACCGCGATACAACCTCGTTGGTCTTCACGTTGACGACTTTCAGAGCTACGTCCACGTCGACCTCCGGCTCGTTGCCGACATTCGTGACCAACGCTGTGATCGCTATCGAGTCGGAGAACGGGACGACAGGCCAGCCGTCTCGATTGCCAATAGCTGCCGGATCGGTCGCTCCCTGAACGGAGACGTCATGATGCGGCGCGAGACCGTATGCACCCTGGATCCTCAGTACAAGATTCGTCGGGTTGAAGCGGAAAGGATCAGCCTCACTCGGGTCGATGAAACGGATACTGGGAAACGACACATCCTGGACGAGGTCGCTGGACTCTTCGACAGTGGCGGTGAACAGCTCATATGCAGCATCGCCCACAGCGAACAGTTCGAGTGCATGCTCAAGTTCAGGCACAGCCTTCTCGACGATCTCTCCATCCATGATGCCGACGATGACCCGTTCGAGTTCCTTCCCGCCCTTCGTCCACGACGCCGACGCCGTGCGCATCGTCCCGTACACCGCTCCGATATCAGAGGGAACCTTCTCGACCGCACTGATCGTGTTCTCGGCTTCTACCGTCTGGTCGACGACCGATTCGAGCCTACGCGTCAGATCCTGACGCGACGCTACCCCGATCGATGACAACGCGAGGCTGAACGATTGGGCAGCACTCTCTTGGAGAACCGTGGCCTCTTCAGCCGCGCCGAAGAACGCAACTGTTCCCCTCTGATCGGTTTGGCGTGAAGCCAAGAACATGATCAGAACGACAATCACGGTAAGTGAGAGAGCGATCAACAGCCTTC
>CAYLIR010000164.1:0-4761 GCA_964383515.1 uncultured Acidimicrobiaceae bacterium | reverse complement strand
GCAGCGCAGAGGTCCGCCGCGAGCTGCGTCATCGAGCCCATCTCGATCAGGTCGCGAGCTTGGAACGGATCCGCAGCGAACTTCCTGATCGTCAGCACCGGGCCATCAACAGCCAGCGGCGGTATGATCACGTTGACGCGGGACCCATCGGCAAGGCGTGCATCAACGAGTGGAGAGGACTCGTCGATGCGCCGCCCAACACCGGTCACGATACGATCGATCACTCGACGCAGGTGTTGACGTGACATGAATCGCGTATCGGTCTCCACCAGCTTGCCGTCCCGTTCGATGTAGATGAGCTCTTCAGCATTCACCATGATCTCGGTCACGGTCGGGTCGTCGAGATACATCTGAATCGGCCCGAAGCCGAGGATATCGTCACGTATCTGCAGCGCAAGGATGCGGCGCTCGTCCTCGGACAACGGTGATTCACCAACCCCCATCGCATCGCCGATCTCCTCACTCACGAACGCCTGAAGCTCATCAGATGTCAGTGACGCGTCGTAGAGCCGGGTACCGAGCTTCACGAAGAGTGCCTCCTGGGCACGCATCTTGAGTTGAGCGAGGGGATCGTCGAGTAGCCGGTCATCGCTTGCCGACCCGCTGACTCCATCCTGTGATTGTTTGGCTCGTAGCCGGTCGTGAAGCTTCATCGCGCCCTCCCGAAGCTGAACCTCTTCTTACGTTCTGCTCCCAGATCAACGAACATGCCTGCAACCGACTTGAACCCATTGGCAACTGCGGTATCGGGTGACTCTTCGACGACGACGTTCCCGTAGTTCATCGACAGTGGAACAATCTGAGAACTCGGGATCTCAGCATCCACGTTCATCCCCACGATCGCAGATGCGTCCTCGGGAGTGATCCCCACCTTGTCGTTGGCTCTGTTCAGGACGAAGCGGCGTGTCGGTTCGGTGATCCCGAGACTGTCGAGTGCATCGACGACCTTGCGGAGGCCTCGCAGTGCTGACGCAGACAGATCGCAGAGCAGGATCAGATCCGTGGAGAGGTCGATTGCCGTGAGTGTTGCTTCCTGAAGTCCAGCGGCAGTGTCGATGACGACGCTGTCGAACTCGTCCGCCAGCAACCGGATCACCCTGTTGACCACGGCTTCAGAAACCTCATCGGCGGGCGATGCCGGGGCACACAACGCGTACAGGTTGTCCGAGCGACGCGTCATGAACACCTTGAGCGACGTGGGAGTGACGCCGCCAGGAATGCGCGCCAGATCCGCGATCGTGTTCTCCGGTTCGAGGCCGAGTGATGTGCCCACATCGCCGAACTGGAGATCGAGGTCGAGGAGAACGACTCTTCCCGCCGCAGCGTTCGCCATGGCAACCGCGAGATTCGTGGTCAGCGCCGTCTTGCCAACCCCGCCTTTGGGCGAGATGACCGTGATGACGCGACCTGATGAGTCCGGCATCCCGGCTTCGGTGGCGAGATTGCGCCTTCGCTTCTCCGCGATCTCGACAACCCTTGTGAACGAGCGCCGCACGAGTTCGTCGTTCGCGTCAGGCCGTAGTACGTCACTCGCGCCCGAGTGCAGCGCTCTCTCCCAAAGATCCGGTGTCGTGTCAGCGATGATGATGACCTCGATCTCAGGGTGCTCCACCTCGATCGCTGCTGTGATCTCGAGCGCAAGATCGACTGACACATTCGGGCCGATCGCGATGATGTCCGGGTTCGACACCGTCAATTGCTTGGTTGCCGTCAACGCGTCGGCGAACATGTTCTCCGAGTGCCTGCGCTCGACCGTTCGGTCCGCGTCAAATCCAAGCGCACGACGAACCTTCTGCTCGAAGGCAGCGCTGCTGGTCGCCAGTACGATGAAACTCATTGCTATCTCCCCGTTCCTGTGTCCTCGTACACGGTGGTGCGGTCTTGGATAGCTGTCCGTGCGCCATCGGGGCTGCGCGTCGAGTCGGCCAACCAGACAGAACCGAACTCTGCCGTGTAGATGAATCGCTCCGCGTCTGCTGGCTCCATCGCGAGTGTCACCAGGAACTGGCCTGCAGGTGCAAGAGCAAGGGACGGGCCATCACCGACGCTGGGTATGTCCGCCCTGGGGAGCTCCTCTACCTGCACGTTCGAGATCAACACGTTCTCGAGAATGATGTGCGTACTGCTCTGGAGTTGTGCCGCCTCACCCACCTGTTGCGTCGCACCGTCGGTGCCAGCAAGCCGGGGCTCAACCGTCTGTTCACCGAAACTGGCGACTACATCAACGATGCCACCTGGTCGGACCGAACCGCCCACAGCACGCTCAGGGGTCAAGGAGATCGACACCTCGACCATGCCGTCTGGCACAGCAGTGCGACCCTGCTCTTCGTAGTCGGCTGGCTCGATGAACCGGTTCATGAGGACCTGCTCACCGGGGAGAAGGTCCACTGACGTGACTCGGCCTCCGAGTTCACGGAGGGCGTCGAGGTCAGCCAGGCTGCCTGGAACCTGAACCCGCGCAGGAACCGTCTCGATACGGACGCTTCCCCCGATGTCTTCAGCTACAGACCCCGCAGGGATCATGGAGTCGGCAACGAGGACGGTCACCGTTTCTTGGCCTTCGAGAGCACGATTCTCGGCTCCCCTGACGTATGCCACGAGTACCCACGTACCGATCGCAGCAAGCGCCACCGCAGTTGCCGCCCCTACCCACTTCCGATTCATCGAACCCCCCACATCTCCTTGTCCCGCCTCACACCTTACTCAGACACGAACTGGATAGCGTTGACACCGAACGCA
Source organism: uncultured Acidimicrobiaceae bacterium (assembly GCA_964383515.1). Taxonomy (GTDB): domain Bacteria; phylum Actinomycetota; class Acidimicrobiia; order Spongiisociales; family UBA5794; genus JAMBLL01. The sequence continues at coordinate 2,022 of CAYLIR010000164.1, read as the reverse complement.
TCCCCACCGATGGGGCCATCGACGACGTAGTCGCTGATCAGATAGCCCGTGATGCACGTACTCGGGAAACCAAGGAGTGTCATGCCGCAGTCGTCGACACTCGTGACGAACATCGCTCCGAGTCCAGCGACCTGCTTTGTGTTCCCCGTGGCAAACGGATGGTATTCGTAGAAGACGACGAGAGAGACCTGATTCACAATGTCAGCAAGGCCACTGCCGGAACAATCCGGGGGTGGAGCTGGATCCGGTGGAAACGAGTCCCGATGCTGCACCCATCCACCGGCTTCGACATCAAGACTGCAGTTGGCAGACCCTTCGAGCCACTCGAACCTGGCGATGCTCGGATCTGCCAGACCGGTGCGCTCAGAGCGGTGGGCGATCGTCAGCAGGCTGCCAGGGGGCACTGTGCCACTCGTCGCTTGCTTGAGAGTGACAAGCCTGGACGGGTTCACCTGGTTCCACAGGGATGTTCTCAGCAGGATGGGCGCCGCAGCGCCCTCCTGGAGTCCGCCCCAGGCCACCGTGGATCGTGCCTTCACCGTCACACCGTCGAAACCGACGAGCCGGGCAAAGGTCATCGGGAGAATGTTGCCGTTCCCCGAGGTCTCGGTCATCGTGCTCACCGTTACCTTCTGAGCAACGTGGTCGACAACCACAGGCCCGACCGCTGCACGACCATCGCTCGCATTCCCATCCGCGTACAGGTTCGCTGTGGTATTGCTCGCCCCACAATCCCCCGACGCGCAGTCGTACGCAACCGCGTGGGCTGCGGCATCTGCACCGTTCTGGAGCTCACGTCGTTCCTGATAGATGCGTCCAACATCGATGCTCATGGCGATCGCGCCGAGAAGGATGACCATCGACAGCGCGACAAGGATCGCAACAGCGCCTCGCTCGTCCATCCGCCCGCGGGCACAGCACAGCCATGGGCGCGCGCGACCCGCTATCCCCCGCACCGCATCACACCTTTGGCCTGAATCGTCACTCCGTTGAGGGGAACGAACGGGATGTTGAAGTTGAAATCGTACGTCACGACCATCGACGCTGGGTCACCGAAATCGGATACGCCCGCGCAGCCCGACGGGGACGTGGTCATGCTCCCCGGTTTGAGCGATGTGGCGGCAGCAAGCGCGGCAGCGCTACCTGCCGACGCATCCTGGGTCAACGCGTACTCGCGGACACCCTCTCGTGCAGCATGGGTAACCGATATCTTGGCGCTGTACGCGCGTCCGAACTCAACCACGCCGATGAGCAACATCAGCAAGAGCGGGACAACGAGAGCGAACTCAACAATGGCTGCACCCCGCTCACAGCGTCGTGCCCCCGTCATACGATCGTCCTCCCCAATACCAGTATCGATTCCACCCCGGTTGCCCATCGATCGATTCATCGACGATGCCATGGCGGTGGACTCAGGAATCAGGAATCAGCAAGTCCGCACAGAGCCGTCTGCGCACGACACCATCCTGTATCCCACCGAACACGGGCCCCTCGATGGCCCGGATAGCCACCGAGGGCAGCTCCCTCTATATCGGTTTACGGGGGTGGAGCATTGCCGATCGCATCGCCGATGTCCGAGAAGAACTGGGCGATGTCATCCTTGAAGAGCCCCAGAGCCACGAGCAGCCCCAAAGCGATAACGGCGATGACCAGCCCGTACTCGACCATCTCGGCTCCGTCCTCAGACTGGAACCGGTAGCGCAAGTCCATTCGGCTCGCTTGCAAATATGTCCACGCACTCAGCATCGACACCCTCCTTATTGTGCACCCGGTCACCCTTTGAGAACCGGCGATCGACCCCTCCCGAACCCGATCGTTGGCAACGCTAGCCTTCCGAGTGCCAGATAGCAAGCAGGTTGTTGAACGAGACCCAAGTGGGAATCGAAGCGAAACAGCCAGCTTGCTGGCCCCCATTGCCTCTATACTCCCATGGACCGTAGCCAGTCCGTTTCTGTACACTGCGGGGCGCCCTGCCCCCATCGTCCAGAGGCCTAGGACTCCGCCCTTTCAAGGCGGCAACGG
>CAYLIR010000163.1:0-4766 GCA_964383515.1 uncultured Acidimicrobiaceae bacterium | reverse complement strand
GTCACCAATGCCGCAGTTCTCGTCACGATGGATGGGTCACGATCCGAGATCAAGGGTGGAGGCATGTACATCGTGGACGGATTCATCGAGCGGGTCGGGCTCTCTGCCGACCTTCCCCGCTCTGCAGACACGGTCATCGACCTGTCTGGCCATGTGGTCCTGCCGGGTCTGGTCAATACCCACCACCACTTCTACCAGACGCTCACTCGCGCGATTCCCGGTGCCCAGGATGCTGGATTGTTCCAATGGCTGACAACCCTGTACCCCATCTGGGCACGCATGGGAGCTGAGCACATCGAGGTCTCGACGAAGATCGCACTGGCTGAGCTTGCGCTGAGTGGATGCACGACAGCCTTCGACCACCTGTACCTCTTTCCCAACGATGCACGGCTCGACGACGAGATACAGGCAGCCGGCGAGATCGGCCTCCGATTGCATGCATCGCGCGGATCCATGAGCCTTGGCGAGAGCAAAGGCGGCCTCCCTCCGGACTCTGTCGTTGAAGACGAGGACGCCATCCTCGCCGACACACAACGCCTGATCGACACCTATCACGACCCCAACCGAGGCTCGATGACGCAGATCGTGGTTGCCCCGTGCTCGCCATTCTCTGTCACCGACGATCTCATGCGCGAGTCGGCAGCGTTGGCACGCGCTACTCGAACGCGACTCCACACCCATCTCGCCGAGACGATGGACGAGGAAGCATTCTGTCTTGAGACATCGGGAAAGCGACCTGTTGAGCTCGCTGAGTCGCTCGATTGGGCGGGTGACGATGTGTGGTTCGCCCACGGCGTATTCATCAACGAGGCCGAGATCGCCCGTATGGCGGCCACAGGCACCGGCGTAGCCCACAACCCGTCTTCGAACATGCGTCTCGCCTCGGGCATCGCGCCGATCCGCTCCTACCTCGCTGCAGGGGTGCCAGTTGGCCTCGGTGTGGACGGCTCCGCGAGCAACGACGCCAGCAATCTGCTCGCCGAAGCACGCCAGGCACTGCTCCTTGCACGGGTCGATGCGGCCCCGAACCAGTCAGGTGGTGACATGATGACGGTGCGTACCGCGCTCGAGATCGCAACACTTGGTGGTGCAGCCATCCTCGGTAGGGACGACATCGGGTCGCTCGAGCCTGGCAAGGCAGCCGACTTCATCGCGTTGGACATGGCGAAACTCGAATACGCTGGAGGGCACCACGACATGGTGGCAGCGACACTGCTGGCGGCACCGACCACCGTCAACCACTCCTACGTGGGTGGGAAGGCTGTGGTGACGGACGGACACCTTGTCGGTGTCGAGCTGGAAGCACTCATCGAACACCACAACAAGCTCGCTGCATCGCTGATCGACTGACCGGATCGCCTAACGCTGCTCCCTGAAGTACGGAATGCCGAGGGCTTCGGGTGCGCCGAGGTACCGTGCACGTTTCCCGCTGGTCAGCACGATCATCGCGATGATCGCCAGAATGAAGGGGAGCATCGCGAGCAGTGTTGATGGAATGTCCTTCCACGGTGCGCCCATCGTCTGGAGAGTGAACTGGATGCGCTCAGCTGCACCGAAGAGGTACGCGGCGAACACGGCGCGACCTGGCCTCCAACTCGCAAGGATGACGAGAGCGATAGCGATCCATCCTGCAGCGCCGATCGGATCGTCCTGCCATGTCGGCGTGAGCGCCAGCGAGAAGTACGCTCCGCCCAGGCCAGCGAGGGCACCGCCGACCATCACGTGGACGTAGCGGACAAGCGAGACGTTGACACCGGCGGACTCCGCGCTTGCAGGATCCTCACCGACAGCGCGAAGGGAGAGCCCGAGGTTCGTGCGGAAGAGATAGTAGCTCGCCACGGCTGCAGCGATCCATGACACGTACACGAGGATGTCGTGGCCGAACAACAAAGGGCCAAAGAACGGCATCTCTGCGATGCCGCCGTCGATGAGCGGCGTGAAGACCTCCCGCGACGGGTTCCCGACGAGCGGGTTGCTCCCGGCTCGGCCAAGGAAACTTGCCAGCCCTGTCCCGAACAGTGCGAGCGCAAGGCCAGATACGATCTGGCTGACACGCAAGGTGATGGACAAGAATGCGTGTACGACGGAGAGCAGGGCACCTGCGACGACAGCGATGACCACGCCGAGGAACAGGCTCCCTGTGGTGAACGTCGCCCAGAACCCGGCAACAGCACCGATGAGCATCATGCCTTGAACCCCGAGGTTCAAGATGCCAGCGCGCTCGGTGATGATCTCGCCGATCGTTGCGAAGATCAGCGGCGTCCCAAGGCCGATCGCCGCCATGACCGTGAGCATGAGGACCGAATCGTTCATGCTGGTTCCACCTCCTCAAGCGACACCTCAGATGTGCGGTCCGCTCCAGGCTTCTTGTCGGGCCTGCCGATACGATGGCTGATGAAAAACTCGCCAGCAACGGCGAAGATGAGTATGGCACCTTGCAGCATCGTGACAGTCGCCGTAGGGACGCCGATCGCCTGCAGCGAAGGCCCAGCGTTGTTGAGTGCACCCATGAGGACCGCAACGGGTACGATCGCGATGAGGTGCAGTCCAGCGAGCGCGGCAACGATGATCCCGGTGAACCCCAAGCCGAGGTCGAGGGATCGCGGATCGAGTGCACCGACGGGCCCAGATACGAACAGACCACCAGCGAGGCCTGCGAACGCCCCCGACAGCAGGAACACAGACAGGATCTTGCGGTTGACCCCGATCCCCGCGTACCGCGCCGTGTCTGCAGAGTCTCCAACGATCCTCACGGCGAATCCCCACGTCGTCTTGCCGATGAGGTACCACGCTGCGATGGCGATCAGCACTGCAACGAAGATCCCGACATCGAGCCTGTGGAAGAATTCCGGAAGCCTTGCTGCGTCGGGAATGGGTCTTCCCTGCGGGAAGGTGCTCACCGCCGGGTCGCGCCATGGGCTCGAACTGCCAAAGATGAGGAAGTTCATGAGGTTCAAGGCGATGAAGTTGAGCATGAGCGTCGTGATGATCTCGTTCGTGCCGAGGAACACCCGCGGAATGGCTGATACCCCTGCCCACAGTGCACCGCCGATGCCACCTGCGACAATGACGATCGGGATCATCACGAAAGAGGGCACTCCATCGCCAAGCCATATCGCAATGCCCGATGCCATGACGGCGCCCATGATGAACTGGCCTTCGCCGCCGATATTCCATACCAGCATCGTCGGCGGCGACAGGGTTCTCGCCTGTCAGCAGCAGAAAGATGCCTGTAACCAGGAACGCTGCCAACACGGACACGACGGGGATGCCAAGCCTGACTTTCCATGAGACAAGTCCTCGTGGTTCAACGATGAACCTGCGCGTCGTCATGAGGCCTCCTCACTCTGGCCTGACATCAGCAGACCGAGCCGTTCAGCTGTTGCTTCTTCTGCGGGCATCTCGCCGACGATCTTTCCCTCGAACATGACAAGGAGCCGGTCAGAGAGGGCGAGCAACTCATCGAGGTCTTCCGAGATCAGCAGCACAGCAACGCCCCTGGCACGTTCCTTGAGGACGAGGTTCCGAACAGCCTCTGTTGCCCCGACGTCGAGCCCGCGTGTAGGCGACCTGAGGATCAGGGTCTTCGGGGCCAGTTCGATCTCGCGTGCCACGAGTGCCTTCTGCAGGTTGCCCCCAGACAGCAGCCTGATCGGGAGCCCGGGCCGTACGCCCCGGATATCGTACTGCTCGATGATGCGAGCGCCCTCGTCACGGAACGCGGAAGCATCGAGTCTATAGCCGTTCGCATACGGGGGTCTGCGGTACGCCTTGAGTGCGAGGTTCTCTTCGGTCGTAAGACCGGGGGCAAGTCCCATTCCGAGCCTGCTCTGAGGCACGTATCCCATTCCGGCATCGATGTGCTTGAGCGTTGAGGCTGTCGTGATGTCTTCACCATCGAGACGCACCGATCCTGAGGTCGGTGTCCGAAGGCCGACGAGACCGTGGGCAAGTTCGCGCTGACCGTTGCCCGACACGCCGGCGATCCCAACGACCTCCCCAGCTCGTATATCGAACGACATGCCCCGCACCGCCTCGAGGCCCCTGTCCCCGGGAACATGCAGATCCGTGACGGAGAACATGACATCGCCGAAGTCCTCGGCCGCATCGCGCGTCGGCAGCACGAGATCTCTCCCAACCATCATCCGAGCGAGCTCTTTCGTATCTGCATCAGCAGTTGCAACACCGCCGACCGTCTTTCCGTTGCGCAACACCGTGACCCTGTCGGAGACTTGCTTGACTTCGTCGAGCTTGTGGGAGACGAAGATGACGGACCTCCCCTCGGACGCCATCTGGCGCATCGTCTTGAACATCCCCTGGCCTTCCTGGGGTGTGAGCACGGCAGTGGGCTCATCGAGGATCAGGATCTTCACATTGCGGTACAAGAGCTTGAGGATCTCGACCCGCTGCTGCTCGCCCACAGAGAGTTGCCAGATGCGGGCTGTCGGGTCGATCGGGAGATCGTACTGCTCGCCAAGCTCGCGCGCGGCACGCTCGATCTGCTTCTGATTGAGGCGCACCCCCGTGTCGGGGTGGCCGAGTGCGAAGTTCTCAGCAACGGTGAGATTCGAGACGAGCCTGAAATGCTGGTACACCATCCCCACACCAGCTGCGAGCGCATCTTTGGGGTTCTTGAAGACAACCTCTTTGCCTTCGAGGAGCATCGTGTTGCCATCCGGAGCCGAGAAACGGCGTCGCCGGTCAGAGCACGTCAGCCCTGGACGATCCTCGTGCCCGTCTCACCGGCCATTGCCTTCTCAAGGTTG
>CAYLIR010000162.1:0-4771 GCA_964383515.1 uncultured Acidimicrobiaceae bacterium | reverse complement strand
ATCGACGATATCGTCGTTGTTTCAGCCGAGAGCGTCTTGTGGCCGGATGCCTCTCTCGGGTGCCCGATGCCTGGGATGCGATACCCACAGGTCGAGGTCGAAGGAGCCAAGATCGTCCTTGCCCTTGGCGGCCGAAACTATCCGTATCACAGCGGCGGGACACGTGACCCGTTCCTCTGCGTGCCGACGAAGGCATCCTCGGATGGGGTCACAGGACGCACCCTTCCGGGAGTCACCATCCCCGGCGAGTAGTCCTCACGAAACGCACGAAGGAAGCGAGCAACGAAGAGGAGGGGCGCCCATCGAGCACCCCTCCTCGTATGTGGCTATCGGTTGTCTGTCAGCCGTCAACCTCCACGGTGGTGAGCCCGATGATGCCATTGGCGTCACTGTGGGATACCGCGCCGAGATAGCTCTCACCTGCGGTGAGACCTGTCCAGCTGAGCTCGATCGTCTCAACAGCCCCGAGCGTCGCAGACGTCGGTGCGCTGTCGATGCTCAAGCTGCCGCCGCCCGGTGTGAGCGGTACATCCCAGAACGACACCGAGTAGTCCAGCGGAGGCGCCGGAACGGACCAGCCGTGGACAACGAGCGTATACGTGCCGTTGTCCGGCAGCGCCATCTCGATGAGCTCGTCTGTTCCACCATTTCCGCTGCTGGCGATGATGTTGCCGCTAGCGTCGAGGAGGAACAGGTCGATGTCTGGATCGCCAGGCATGTTGATCGACCAACGCACAAGCGCTGAGTCGGTGATCGTGAAGTCGAACGTGTCGACGCCACCACCTGGCCCCGGAGCATCGTCGCTGCTCGGGTAGGTCTGGTCAGGATCCTGACCGATCGATCCGGTCACAGGTGCGTTCGCAGACAGACCGTGTGGCGCTGCTGTGTAGTCCCCGTCGTATCCGAACGTCACATCGAAGCTCGCTGTTCCGTCAGTTCCGCTGCCACTGACCGTGGCAGGAGCACTGAAGAGCGCAGCCTTGACAGCCATGGGGCTCGTCACGACATAGCCGCGACCGACCCAGACGAGGCTACCGAACCGCCACTTCCCGATGGGGGCGTTTTCGTTCGTGATCGTGATCTCGATCGTGGCGCTCTCGCCCGGCTGGAGGAGAACCGTACGAGGAGACACATCAACATCGTATCCTCGCAAGCCCTTGACCAAGGCTCGGTACCGAACCCTGGTATCGGCAACGTTCGTGATCGTCCTTGTGACCGTCTGGCTCCCAGCAAGATCGGCAACACCGATCGATGGAAGGTTCAGATCGCTCGGATCGTTCGGAATGCCGAGGCCTTCGAGGAAGTCGCAGGTTGCCCCGTTGAACACGGCAAGGTCTGCGCCACACGTAAAGGCTGCGTACCCGAACAGGCCCTCGTCGTAGACGAGTCCTGGATCGAACGTGGTGCCCTGTCGCCGTGTAGCGACGGCAGCGATATGGCCTGCACCCATGTCGAACGGATCGGCTCGCGTATGGCCATTCTCCTTGACCACATCCTGGCGGGATGTCGTCATGAGAGCCGATTTCGCCATCGCAGCGGTCCAGTCAGGGTTCGCCTGCTTGATCAGTGCGAACATGCCAGCGACATGCGGGCTCGACATCGAGGTACCGCTGATCGCTTGGAACAGTTCGCCTTGGACGTTGCCCGGCTCCGGAGTAGGTGTGTTGCCAGCAAGGATGTTGACGCCTGGGGCGGTCACATCGGGCTTCACGATATCCCCGGAGAGCAGGTTCGGCCCCCGCGAGGAGAACGCAGCCATGACCGAACCCTGGACTGGCGTGTATACGCCTCCAACGATCTCAGCCGTTGCTGCGTCGCCTTCTGTGGCGATGTAGTCCTTGACGGCGAGCCCGTCCGTGTTGTTGATATGGACGGCAGGTAGGAAATGGTTGTCCGTTACTTCGCTTTGCGCGTCGCTCGCGTTGTACAGGATCATGCCGACCCCGCCAGCGTTGAACACAGCTTCGCCCTTGGCGACGCGGGCGAAAGCGCCACGCTTGCACAGAACGATGTCACCGGTCACGTCTTCACTGAACGCCACCGCAGGATCGCAGAGTTCGTTGTCGAGGTCTGCTGCATCGACGAGCGTTGCAGGGCCCACACCGGCCGTGATCGAAGCACCGAAGTACTCATCACCATTGCCGAGGACCGCAGATCCCTGGAACGTCCGTGCCTGGGTGCTCGCGCCGACCGTCGTGACCCATGGAACCGACGACGGAGAACCGAGCGTCGATGCGTTGGGCCCGCTGTTTCCAGCAGATGTTGCGACGAACACGCCGGCATCCGCTGCGAACAGGAAAGCAACATCGTCTGGTCCGACCGCGAACGACGACGAACCGATCGAGTAGTTGATGACGTCAACGCCGTCAGCAACCGCCTGATCGATAGCTGCGGCGAGGTCGGAGCCGAAGCCACCTTGACTGCCGAGACCCTTGTACATCACGATATGGGCGCGAGGTGCGATGCCAGAGAGGACACCGCGGTCGACACCGAAGATCGTGGCCTGGACGCCCGAGTTGCCGCCAGCCGTGGACGAGGTATGCGTGCCGTGGCCGTTGTCATCGCGTGCCGAGTCGTATTCAAAGTCTTCAGCGCCAAGGACTGCACGGTACGTCTGGAGCATCTGGCGTGCGCCGATCAGCTTGTTGTTGCACGTGAAGGGCGCATCGTTCGGATTGTGCGCTGTATTGCCAAAATCACAGCCAGGGATGGCTGGTGTGCCAGCAGCCGCATCCGCAGGGATGTCGTCGATCGAGATCGGGGGAGCGGCGTAGGTACCGTCGTCAGCGAAGGAGGGATGCTCTGGCCATATCCCCGTGTCGATGATGCCGATCACGACACCTTCGCCGTCATATCCAGCTGCCCATGGGCCGGCCGGATCGTCCAGGAGAAGGAATGATGGGCTCGAATCGGTCGTTGGCTGACGGAGTTCGTCTGGGTAGACAGCAAGGACGTCGTCCCTGTTCGCCATCGCTTGTGCCTCTTTGTGGGACACGAGGGCGGAGAATCCGTCGACCGCTGCCGTATAGCTGTTGACCTTGTCAGATGCGGCTGCGCCCGACTCTTCCAACACACGATCCTGTCTGCGCTGCTTTTCGGCCTTGCGAGTCCGTGCGGCGCGTGAGTCGAGGCCATCTTGGCCGAACTCAGCGATCAGGGGTGCTTCCTTCATGACAACGATGTAGCTGCCTGTCGGGCTCTTGGCGACGTCGCCCTTTCTGGTTGCGAGTTCCAAGCCTGTTGGAGCATCTGCCGCCCCTGCTGCCCCTATGGGTGCGAGTACCGCAACTGCCAAAGCGAACAGTGACAGTAGCGCGAGAATAGATCGTCTCATAGCTTCCTTCCTACGTCGATCCGAGTTTCGTGATCTGTGGCGTTGTTGGAGTCACCCAGCTTCGAGCTGAACAACGATGTGCTCCGATGTCCGTCACCACAGCTAGACCGCGATCCCCAGCCGAATACGCTGAGCGTCGACTGGGCGATCCTCTTGTGTAGTGGCCAGTCCTCCCAGTCCTGGACGCCGGCTCCCGGTCGTCGCTCGAACGACCTGCCGCGTCTTCTCCCTCGATAGGCACTCTAGGCATGGTCGCATCGCGTTTTCCACTGGTTCTTTGCTACGAGGTGGTTGCCGGTACTCTCGGTGTATGAACAACGTAAAGACTGCCGCTCTGCTGGCGTTTCTCGGTGCCCTGTTCGTTGCTGTGGGCTATCTCTTTGGTGGAGAGCAAGGAGGGCTGTTCGCCCTCGGGTTTGCCGCGCTCTTCAACTTTGGCATGTACTTCTTCTCAGACAAGATCGCCCTTGCTGCAGCGAAGGCGAAGCCCGTCGATCCGCAGGAACTGCCCAACGTCTACTCGATCGTGTCCTCGTTGGCCCAACGCGAGAACATGCCGATGCCAGGGCTCTACTTGATCGACTCGCCTCAACCGAACGCTTTCGCCACCGGTCGAAGCCCGAAGAAGGCGGCGGTGGCAGTGACCACGGGGATCCTGTCCATGCTGGACTACCGGGAGCTCGAAGGGGTCCTGGCCCATGAGCTCTCCCATGTGAAGAACAGGGATGTGCTGATCGCGACGATCGCAGCGACGATCGCAGCCGGTCTGTCCTTCCTGGCGCGATGGGCGTTCTGGTCGAATCTCGGTCGGCGGCGAAGCAGCGACAACGGTCTCGGCGCGATCGTCGGGATCGTGGCCATGGTGCTTGCCCCACTTGCGGCCGGCGTGATCCAGATGGCGATCAGCAGGACTCGAGAGTTCCAGGCCGACCGGTCAGGCGCTGAGGTGACGGGATCGCCGCTGGCGCTCGCAAGTGCGTTGAGCAAGATCTCTGCTGGCACGGCGAGCGTGCCGATGGACGTGAACCCGGCGATCTCGCAGCTCTTCATCGACGATCCGCTCAAGGCGGCACCATCGCGAAGCAGCCACGGGAGGCTTGCCAGGATGTTCTCTACCCACCCACCCGTCGAGGAACGCATTCAGCGCCTCGAGGAGATGGCATACGGTGTCCGTTGATCGACGAGGCTCTTGGACGGTGTGATCGGAGCGCCGCTATCGTTTCCTCTGCTTCCCCATAGGTGGAGCGAAACCCCTGCCGGGATGCCCGAGTGGCCAAAGGGAGCAGACTGTAAATCTGCCGGCTATCGCCTACGGAGGTTCAAATCCTTCTCCCGGCACAAGCGACCGCGGTGGTCGCCCATATGCCTCCTTAGCTCAGTGGCAGAGCACTTCCATGGTAAGGAAGGGGTCCCGGGTTCAAATCCCGGAGGAGGCTC
>CAYLIR010000161.1:0-4775 GCA_964383515.1 uncultured Acidimicrobiaceae bacterium | reverse complement strand
CAGCCGACCATGCAGTTCCCGCAGGCAATGCATCCGGATCGACGCGGGCCCCGACCATCGAAGTACGGATCGTCGACTTCCACCCCCGGCTCACCGAAGTACACGCCCACGGGTGTTGGATGGAAGCTCTCGGGCACGCCCATCGCTTCTGCAACCGTGCGCATCACGGCATCTGCGGGTGTGTCCAGTGGATTCTCCGTGACACCGAGCATCTGCCTCGCCGTTGCGAAATGCGGGGCGAGCTCGCTCCGCCAGTCGGCTATGTCACCCCACTGCGGATCGGTGTAGAACGGAGGAAGTGGTTCGTACAGGGTGTTGGCGTACACGAGCGATCCGCCACCGACCCCTGCCCCGGACAGCACCATCACATCGCGCAGCATCGAAATCCGCTGCGTGCCTTTCATGCCGAGCTTGGGGAACCACAGCGACTTGCGCAGATCCCAGTTCGTGCGTGGGAAATCGCTCGAATTCCATCGCTTCCCGGCTTCGATCACACCGACCGTGTAGCCCTTTTCGGTGAGGCGGAGTGCCGATACGCTTCCCCCGAATCCGGAACCGATGACGATGACGTCGAACGCCCTCTGCCGTTGGTGCGATCCCATCGGCTAGATCAGCGCCGAGCCCCATACAGGCAGGTAGGCCCCGTTGACGACTTTCGAGCGTTCAGAGGCAAGAAAATCGATCACATGTGCGATCTCTTCGGGTTGCGGCCAGTTGACGTACTCTGCATAGGGGAGTGCAGCTCGTGTCGCATCGGTGTTGATCACGGAGGGAAGCAGTGCATTGCAGGTCGTCTCCGTGTCGAGCAGCTCGATGGCAACCGACTTCGCGAGGGCGAGTACCCCCGCCTTGGCTATGTTGTAGGCTGCTTGCCCTGCGGGCGTGTCGATCGCATGCTTCGAGCCCATGAGAACGATCCTTCCCCACACAGGGGACATATGTGGGATGGCTGCACGTGTTGTGTTCCATGCCGAGCGGAGGTTGATGTCGAGCATCCGCTCGAGCCGAACGTCGGATGTCTCCGAGACGTCCCTGCCGCCGGCCCACCCGCCCACGAGTGATGCCATGACGTTGATCTTCCCGAACGCTGCCGCGGCCTCGTCGATGAACGCAGCAGCCGCGGCCGGATCTGTGACGTCAACTCTGCGCAGGATCAGCCGGTCTTCGTCAAGATCGAGCTTCTCTTCGAGTGCGTTCGCCTCCTCAGGGCGCAGATACGACACGGCGACGTTGAATCCTCGATCGATGAGAAGAGGGATGAGGCAGGTGCCGACGGAACCTGTGCCGCCCGGCACTATCGCTACTTTGGATTCACTCATGTACGTCAGACTAGCGACACTTCCGACTCGGGGAGCGAACATGGTAGTCTCAGCGAATACAGCTCGTCACTCTCGCGGAGGATGCACATGGCAGAGATCACGCTCGAAGACCTTGGAAAGATCTATCCCGATGGGACGCGAGCTGTTGGACAGGTCAATCTGACCATCGAAGACGGCGAGTTCCTCGTGCTGGTCGGTCCATCTGGCTGTGGCAAGTCGACCCTCTTGCGCATGATCGCAGGTCTCGAGGACATCACCGAAGGCAAGCTGAGCATCGGTGACAAGGGCGTCAACGATGGGCCGCCGACGGAGCGCGACATCGCCATGGGCTTCCAGAACTACGCGCTGTATCCGCACATGACCGTCCGTGACAACATGGCGTTCGGCCTGAAGCTGCGCAAGATGCCCAAAGACGAGATAGACCGGCGTGTCAGGGAAGCAGCGGAGACGCTCGAGATCACCGAGTTCCTCGACAGGAAGCCGAAAGCCCTCTCGGGTGGCCAGCGACAGCGTGTTGCCATGGGAAGGGCGATCGTGCGTGAGCCGAAGGCGTTCCTCATGGATGAGCCGCTCTCGAACCTCGATGCGAAGCTCCGCGTTCAGATGCGCACCGAGCTTGGGAGGCTCCATCATCGGCTCAAGACGACGACCGTGTATGTGACCCACGACCAGATCGAGGCGATGACGCTCGGGCACAGGGTTGCCGTGATGCGCCCTGTGTCGGCGAAGCGTCCGTTCAACATGCAGCAGGTGGCGCCTCCAACAGAGCTCTTCAACAACCCGGTCAACCTGTTCGTTGCCGGGTTCATCGGCAGCCCCGCTATGAACCTCGTATACGGCGTGCTGGACAAGGACGGCGATGCTTACACCTTAGAGTTCGCTGGCTACACGATCTCTGTGGCCAAGGCCAGCATCGATCGCCATCCCGGCATAGACGACTACCTCGGCAAGAGGATCGTCGTCGGCATCCGGCCGGGGGCTTTTGAAGATGCCCGCGTGGCAGGTGACCACCCCGATCGTACGATCACGGTCACGACCGACGTGAACGAGCTCCTCGGCTCAGAGTCGTATGTGCATTTCCTCATCGATGCGGAGCCGGTCGTGACGCCGGATATCGAGGAGCTCCTCGCCGATGCAGGCCAGGATGCGACCTCGCTTGGTGACAAGACGAAGTTCACCGCTCGGGTGAGTCCCGATGTGACGGTTGCTGACCATAGTGAGGTTGACCTTGTGATCGATACGGAGAAGCTACATTTCTTCGATGAAGAGTCGAGCATCAGGATCGGTGCCGATACCCTCGCCTAGAAGGCGGCAGCCTCGATCCCGACGTCTGTGAGCTCTGGCAGGAGTTCGCTTGCATGGACAGCATCGACCATCGCGCGGACTCCAGTGCGCATCACGCTGCCGGTTGCGATGAGATGGGCGAGCGCGGTCGCCGGGAACGCGGTCGTGCGAGCAAGCGCGGAGATACCGTCGGTGTCGATGTCTTCGACCTGATAGCCGACAGTGGTACCGCCTTCGGTGCGCCAAACGCGCATGAGGACCAGGTCCTGCTCGTTGCGCGGCAAAGACGCGTTCAGCGCATCGATGAGCACCGATCTCCGAGAGACCGCGTGGCCTGGGGGTGTGAGGGGGGTCTCGTCGAACATCCCCATCTCGAAGAGCGCGCGGAACGTGCGCCCATGGCCAGGGAAGCGGATGGTCTTGTACTCAAGGTTCGTGACCTTCCCGAGGTTGCTGGTGCACATCGTTGAGGTGCCGCCTGCTGTCGAGAACGCTTCGAGCGGCCCCCACCCCGCCCAGTCGACATCCTCGAGCCTGGTGAGGGGCTCGACCGTCGCGTAGGTGCCGTCCTGGATCACCTCGCACGGCTCGGCGTACTCGTTGATCAACCCGGCAGCGCTGAACGCGAGCTGATATCCGAGCGCACCGCGGGGGCGGCGGGGGAGTGCGCCGACTCGCATCTGGATGCTGTCGACCGGGGATGACGCAGCACTGTCGATGAGGTCCTGGGCGAGCACATTCGCAAGGCCGGGGGCAAGGCCACAGTCGGGGACGACCATCACGCCCGCGGCACGGGCAGCATCATCGAGCGCTATCTGGTTCTTGACGACCTGCGGGTTGCCTCCGAAGTCGACATAGTGCGTGCTCGCAGCGATAGCGGCGGATGCCACCTGCACGCCGAAGCGGTACGGCACTGCGCTGACAACGACGTCGGCCTGGTCGAGGAGGGCACCCAGGGCGCGGGTGTCGTCCACGTCCACGGTGACGGAAGGCACACCGAGGTGCGCTCCGAGGCGTGCAGCGGCCGTCGGGTCTGTATCGGCGACCGTGACGCGGTGGCCTCTGCGGTGAAGGTCCCATGCGGCTGCCGAACCGACGACCCCAGAACCGAGAACGAGTGCTTCCATGGTGTTCCTCAGCGTGTCATGTCATGGTGTCAATCGCTTGAATATCTCCGCCGGTCCCGTGCCAAGCAGCGCCCCGTTGCGAACGTGCCATGCGTCGATCTTGTCTACGAAAGCTGCCGTATCAGCGGCACCGCGTCCGGGGTCACCCATCGTTGTTCCACCCTGGGACGAGTGGCAGAGCAGCGCATCGACCTTGCGGCTGCTGTAGCGTAGGTCGACCTGTTCTGCGTGGTCCGGGGCGTCGGCTGACCACAGCAGGATCGCCCTGGGCCTGTGAGCAGCGAACCCGCTCTCGATGAGCGCGAGCGGCTCCCTGGCAGACACCACACCGTCGATGGCTGCGAGGCCTGCTGCCCTGTGGTCCGGGTGGAGTTGGTATCGCTGCCACGGGTCGTGGGTGAGCACGATGTCGGGTGTGAATCGTCGAATGGCCTGTGCGATCTCCATGCGGAGTTCCATGGAGTACGTGAGCTCGCCGTCGACGTACCCGAGGTGTTCGCAATGAGCGGCGCCGATCACGTCCGCTGCGGCACGCTGTTCATCGATGCGACGGGCGATGAGGGCATCCTGGTCCTCGTCCGGGTTCCACGATCCCTTCGAGCCATCGGTGATGACCAGTATCGTGATCTCCGCCCCGCTATCGGCCCAACGCGACAGCGTGGCTCCTGCACCGAACTCGGCATCGTCAGGATGGGCGCCGATGGTCAGCACCCTGTGAGGGATGTCGAGTGGAGGAGGGTCGTGGGAGAGTCCCGGGTAGAGGTTCGTGGTCATGGAAACAGCGTACCTCGATAGCCGTCGTGCGGGATCGCGCTAGCTGGCGATGAGATGGGCGAACGATGCCACGTGTGTGGGCGTGTCGATGTCGACGGCGAACGCAGGGGACACGAGGACGCGGGCTTGCGGTGCAGATGCGAGGTGGCGCCGGAACGAGCCAATGCCGTAGGAGAACGGGAAGGAGCCGCTCGCGCCGATGAGCGCCGTCCCTCCGTCCTAGCTTGGCGCCAGCACAGTGCCGTCTCGGCCTGCCCGAGCGGCCACGGCG
>CAYLIR010000160.1:0-4815 GCA_964383515.1 uncultured Acidimicrobiaceae bacterium | reverse complement strand
GCGGTTCGTCGTCTGGGGTTGTGATCCTGCTGACCTTCGGAACAGGTATCGGCTCGGCATTGCTGCACGATGGAACGCTCATCCCGAACACGGAACTCGGACATCTGGAGTTTCATGGCGACAAGGCAGAAGCATATGCTGCAGCTCGGCTCGTCAAGCGCGAAGACATGAGGATCGACTGGTGGGCCGAAAGGGTCAACGAGTTCCTCGCACACATCGAAACACTGTTCTCGCCAGACCGCATCGTCATCGGAGGCGGCATCTCGAAACGCTTCGACGAGTTCGCCCCATACCTCCACACCCGCTGCACGATCCATCCCGCACGCCTGCGGAACAATGCCGGTATCGTCGGCGCAGCCCTATTCGCCACAGAGGAGACGTCATGACGCAACACGTAGGAACACACACGATGCCCGACGGTGCCGTGCTCTTCACGAGATCGTGGACCATCGACACGCCGCGCTACGACATGCTCATCGTCCATGGGCTTGGTGAACACAGCGGACGATGGGCTGGCCCAGCAGCGTACTTCAATGCGCACGGTGCGAACGTGTACAGCTACGACCTGCGCGGTCACGGACGCAGCAGCGGCGAGCGCGTTGACATCGACGACTTCGATCGCTTCGTCAGCGACATCGCTGCGATGGCTACAGCGACCGCTGCTGCCACCGGACGCCCATGGGTGCTCTACGGCCATTCTCTCGGCGGGCTCCAGGTGGCTGCGTATCTCATCGATGACGTCGCACCGCACCCGAATCTCGCCGTGCTCTCTGCGCCGGCAATGGCTGCGACGCGGGGCATCGACAACGTGCTCAAAGTCGCTGCTTCCGTCCTCGGCAAGCTCGCGCCCACGATGCGTGTCCCATCGAACATCACTGGCGAGCAGCTCTCGCGCGATGCCGCCATCGGGGAGGCGTACTTCGCGGACGACCTGGTGGAAACGAAAGCGACCACCCGATTCGGCAAGGCGGTGTTCGGAGAGCAATCGCGGCTCGCCGGCCGCCATGGAGACATCACGACACAGACCCTGGTGATACATGGTGCAGACGACGAGCTCGTACAGCCATCCGCGAGTGCAAGTCTTGCGGCATCCGGTGCGGTGGAGCGCAAGGTCTACCCGGGTCTCCGCCATGAGATGCACAATGAGCCGGAGTCAGCCCAGGTGCTCGGGGATGTGGCTGACTGGATCGACAGAAAGCTCTTCACCTGAAACGATGGGGACCGAACGTCAAACGGCCTGAGCGCTGACTGCACCAAAGCGACGTACCTCATCGATCAGCCTGTCCCGCACGCGCCAGTCACCAAAGCCTGCTTCGAGCGCGTCGACCGTGATCGCAACGAGATCGTCGATGCTGAGATCGAACGTTGACGCTGCCAACGCGTACTCATCTGACACCGATACGCCCGACATCAACCGGTTGTCTGTGTTGATGCTCACATTGAACCCATTGGCGAACAAGGCACCGAAAGGATGCTCGGAGACAGTCGGGTACGATGCTGTGTGCAGGTTCGACGTGATCGCGACCTCGAGCGGGACTCGGTGGTCGCGCACCATGCGAGCTAGACGACCGAGCGTGGTGATGCTCTGACCGTTGAAGTCCGTGTCGTCTGCAATGTGGACACCATGGCCGATCCGCTGTGACGCACACAGTGCAAGGGCGCTCCAGATCGAGTGGGGGCCATCGGCCTCGCCTGCATGTAGTGTGATGCCGAGGCCGTTCTCCCTGGCGAGCTTGCACGCTTCGAGATGCAGATCGGGCGGGTACCCGGCCTCAGGTCCCGCAAGGTCGAAACCCACGACACCCCGGCCCAGAAATGGGATCGCAGCCTTGACAACGTCCACGGAGTCCGTCAGATGACGCAGCGCGGTCGCGATGACACCGATGGTGATGCCGGTTTCCGCCGTGGCACGGCCGAACCCGTCGAGCATCGCTTCGATGACATCCTCGCGGGCAAGCCCCTTGGTGGTCGACAGCCCGGGGTCGTACCGCACCTCGGCGTAGACAACGCCGTCGCTCGCGAGGTCCACACCGGATTCGTATGCGACACGGCTGATCGCGCCGGGCGTCTGCATCACCGCCGTCGTATGGCCGAAAGCCTCGAGGTAACGTTCGAGGGAGCCCGATTCGCCCTGGAAGAACCACGCCGCAAGCCCATCAGCGTCCGTTGTGGGGAGCTGGTCATAGCCGTGCGCATCAGCAAGATCGAGGATGGTATCGATTCGCAATCCACCGTCGAGGTGCTCGTGGAGCACCGCCTTGGGAAGGCGGTCGATGAGCGATCTGTCCATGCTGTCAGTGCAGTCTCGGATTGATGGCGTAGAGGCCAGTGATAGAAGCAGCATCGAGCACATGCCCATCCATCGCCGATTCGAGATCATCTCTCGTGAATCCCCCAGCGAGGCCCAGCGATGGTATGTCGAGCGCGTACACGGTGAACTCGTAGTGGTGGGGAATCGAGTCGTTCCACGGTGGTGCAGGGCCGTCGTATCCGTTCCATGCGCCTTCGAGATCGGCGTCGCCCGCGAACCATGACGTGTAGTCGTTGAGGCCGTGGATGCCGACCGGAGCTGCATCTGGCGCCTTTCCCCGCGGTGTCACGCCGTCGGAATGTGCACCTTCCTCGATCACGGCCGTTTCCGGGGGTATGTCGGCAAGGAGCCAATGTGTAAAGTCGACACGAGGAAGCGTCGACGGCACCTCTCTGTCTGGCTGGTTCACGTCGTCGGGGGCACTCGGACAGTCATGGTCGATGCAGGTGACGACGAACGATCTCGTCCCCTCGGGTGCCTGCGACCATTGCAGATGCGGGTTCCGGTTGCCTGCGAATGCGACAGGGCCCGGATCTGCAGGTACCGCGAGGGCATACTCGATGGGAATCCTGTCTCCGTCAACGAACGATGTACTGAACAATTCCACGGCATACCTCCGTTGCCTATATGCGCGACAATAGCGTCATGACGCACTCGCTTCTCATTCTCAGCCCTCGGCAGGGCAACAGGCCGCCTCACGCCGACGCGAGCGGCTTCGCCACAGCCGACGACCAGATGGTGGCCGCGTATGCATGAAGCGACGCTTGCAGGGAGATTCCTCGTAGCAACGCCCATCATCGGGACACCGCCTTTCGACCGTTCCGTGATCCTCGTCCTGGAACACGATGATACGGGGGCGATCGGCGTCGTCGTGAACCACGACTCTGGCCTTCCCCTCACGGAGCTCCTTCCCGAAGCCGTGCCCTATGTGGTCGATCCGCCGAACCTGTTCGTCGGTGGGCCGGTGAGCACCGAGACCGCTCTCGGCCTCGCTCGAGCGAGCCGAGGCTCCTTTCTGCGGCCATCTCCGTTCGCATCGATCGGCCTGGTCGATCCGACCTCGCCTCCCGACAGTGTTACAGCGATGCGTGTGTACGCTGGATACGCGGGTTGGGTTCCCGGCCAACTCGAAGCGGAGATCGAGGAGCAGGCATGGTGGGTGACAGATGCCGACGTTGATGCCATCTTCGCCGATACCACACATCTATGGAGGGCGACCGTTCGCGCTGCACCCGGGCATGTTCCGTTCTTCGGGACGTACACGGACAATCCGATGGCGAACTGACGGGACTATGCGCGGCGCACCAGGAAGCACGATGGAACCATGACCCGCCGATCGTCGCGACTGCGCCCTTCCCTACGCGCCGACGCTCCGGGAACAACCTTCGAAAAGGAGCGCTGGCGCATCGGCGACACGCATGTCGTTGGCATCGACGAGGTCGGAAGAGGCGCCTGGGCAGGGCCCTTGACCGTCGGAGCAGTCGTGATCCCTCCCGACAAGCGCATCTACAAAGTGCGGGATTCCAAGCGACTCACAGCGGCCGAACGCGAGGTCACCGCCGAACGTATCAAGGGCTGGGCGACGGCATGGTCGGTGGGCCATGCATCTGCGGCCGAGTGTGACCGCCTCGGCATGTCCGATGCCCAACGTCTCGCCGCTCGACGCGCACTCGCTGCGCTCTCCGTCGTACCCGACCATGCCCTCGTCGACGGGACGTGGAGCTTCGTCGATACCATCGCAGCAACGACCATCGTAGGGGGAGACAGCCGATCCCTCTCCATCGCCGCAGCGTCGATCATCGCCAAGGTGGCGCGCGACGCGATCATGCGAGATGCAGCCCGCACGTTCCCGTGGTATTCGTTCGAGTCGAACAAGGGCTACCCGTGCCACCGACAGCGTGCCGCCCTCATGTTGCTCGGGCCGTCGACGATGCACCGCACCTCGTGGGTGTACATGGAGGATCTGAGCTGGGACGGTATCGCGGCGTGCAGGCCTGCAACACCGCCGCCGCTGTCGCTGTTCTGACACACCCGGCAGCTTGGCCTAGCATGGCGGGGACACCAGACGCTACGACAAGCAGGTACCGTGACAGAGCTGCTCGCCCCAGGAACAGTCGACCCGTACGATTTTCTCGACATCGACCGTCGCATCAGTGACGAGGAACGGCTCGTGCGCGACACCGTCAGGGACTTCGTCACGACCAGAGTCACCCCGCGGGTGGGGGAGTGGTTCGAACGCGGCGCGGTTGACCGCGAGCTGATCACGGAAATGGGCAAGCTCGGCTTGTTCGGCATGCATCTCGACGGCTACGGCTGTGCGGGAACGAGTGCGATGGCGTACGGCCTTGCGTGCACGGAACTCGAAGCAGGTGACTCTGGCGTCCGCAGCATCGTCTCCGTCCAGGGCTCACTCGCGATGTACCCTATCTGGGCGTTCGGTTCACAGGACCAAAAACACACCTGGCTTCCTGCCATGGCGAGCGGCGAGATCATCGGCTGTTTCG
>CAYLIR010000159.1:0-4823 GCA_964383515.1 uncultured Acidimicrobiaceae bacterium | reverse complement strand
CGGCGATCCTGTCGTCGTCACTGAGGATCAAGGCATCCGACGCGATACGACCCCGGAGGCGCTTGCGAACCTTCGTGCAGCGTTCACCCCCGACGGCACCACCACGGCTGGGAACTCGTCGCAGATCTCCGACGGAGCCGCTGCCCTCGTCATCGCCGACCGGGAGGCTGCAGAAGCTGCGGGGATGCCGATCATCGCCGAGATCCTCTCATACGCGCAGGTCGCAGGCCCGGACGCAACGCTGCATGAGCGACCAGCCCAGGCGATGCAACGAGCGCTCGAGAAGGTGTCGCTCACACCGGAGGACCTCGACCTCGTTGAGATCAACGAAGCGTTCGCTTCCGTCGCCATGTGGTCAACCCACATGCTCGGCATCGACGAGGACCGTGTGAACATCCACGGCGGGGCTGTCGCCCTCGGACACCCATTGGGTGCAACAGGCGCGCGTATCGTCGTCACACTGGTCAACGCTCTTGCAGAGACCGGTGGCACGATCGGCGGCGCTTCGTTGTGCGGAGGCGGAGGACAAGGCGACGCACTCATCGTAAGGATGGTCTGACATGCCCGTAGCAAGCTATCTCCCGGACAAGAACCTCGCACTCGAACTCGTGCGCGTGACGGAGGCCGCAGCGATCTCTGCCGCACGCGAACAAGGCCGGGGCGACAAGGAAGCCGTCGACCAGGCAGCAGTCGATGCGATGCGCATCGTTCTTTCACGCGCCGATCTCGACGGTGTCGTCGTTATCGGCGAGGGGGAGAAGGACGAGGCTCCGATGCTCTACAACGGCGAGCGCGTCGGCAACGGCCGTCCGCCACGGGTCGATGTCGCCGTCGACCCTGTCGATGGGACGACCCTCACCGCTGAAGGCAGAGGCGGGGCGCTCGCCGTCATCGCCCTTGCAGAACGCGGCTCGATGTATGCCCCGGGGAGCCTCGTGTACATGGACAAGATCGCCGTGTGCGAAGAGGTAGCAGGCAAGATCGACATCAACGCACCGGTTGCTCACAACCTCGCCGCGGTCGCCAAGGCGAAGAGCAAAGACGTCGAAGATGTCACTGTCGTGATCCTCGACCGGCCCCGCAACGCTGGCTACATCAAGGCCGTCCGCGAGCAAGGAGCCAGGATCTCACTGATCGGCGACGGCGATATCCAGGGCGGGATCACCGCAGCAACGCGCGGCACAGGGATCGACATCCTCCTCGGCATCGGTGGCTCACCCGAGGCGGTGACGACAGCATGTGCGATTGCAGCCCTCCGCGGGGAGATGCAGTGCAAGCTCTGGCCTCGCAACGACGAAGAACGCCAGTACGCAGCAGACCACGGCCACGACCTCGACCGTGTCCTCGGACTCCGCGACCTCGTGGATTCGGACAACACCTTCTTTGCAGCAACCGGCGTGACACGAGGATCGATGCTGCGTGGCGTACGTTTCGGAGGCATCCACACAACAACGCACTCGGTCATCATGCGCTCACGGTCGGGAACGGTGCGCTTCATCGAGGCAGACCACCGCGTCGAATGGGTCGAGGGCGAGATCAAACCGTAGCGCAACCCACGGCGAGTTCCTCGAGCACGTCATCGTAGCGCGGGGCCACGACCGACCAGTCATACTGCCTCGCCGCAGCAGCCATCACCGGGTCGGGGGGTGCATCGAGCGCTGCCGAGACGAGTTCGACAGCTTCGCCATGGTCCGCATAGAGAACTGCACCAGGATTCGCTCCGAGCTCGGCAACCCGTTCAGGGTAGACAAGCCTGTCCGGCAGGATCGGGTGGGCACCAGCAGCGATGCCTTCCACCACCGCGATGCCGAAGAACTCCTGCCGGGCTGTCGACAGGAGCACAGAGCTTCGTTCAAGCAGGCGCACATAGGCATCGCGTTCCAGCCAACCCACATGCTCAAGCCGGCTGCCGAGCATGTCGACGATCTGAGCGAACTCCGGGGGCACGTTCACGAACACCTCGCCACACATGGCGATGGAGAAGTCGATGCCTGCGTCGAGCAACCCACCGAGAACCGCCTTGAGCTCTTCTGGCCCTTTGTCGTGCTCCCATCGCTGGTTCCACACGATGCGTCGCTCGCGGGTGGCCACCCCCGGGGATGCCGGAAACGGCGAGAGGTCGACTCCCACAGGCAGCACGACGGACTCATCCAACACCGCATCGAGCATGGAGCCGTGCCGGTGGTCGGGGAAGGAGTTCAAGAAGGCACGCGCCTCGGCACCGAACACCTCCTGGTGAAACCGAGAGTTGAAGATGACGAGGTCCGCTACTGCTGCACTCGCCCAGTTGACCATCTGGTATGTGGCGTCGGCACGATCTGTCGGCGCGAGCGGGTAGGTGAACTGGCTCTCGTGAAAGAACGCAGCGATCGGGACGCCCGGGGCGAATCGGCGGACGGCACCAGCGAACGATGCGACGTTCATCATCGTCGAGGCCAGGATCGCGTCTGGCTGCCCGTCTGCTGCGATGCTGGCTGCGAGCTCCTCGGCAAGTGTGAGGAAGGCCCCGTGCATCCGCCACTTCCAGAACCGCGCATCATGGGTGATCAGCGTGACATCGTGTCGCGAAGCTGCCGCGTACCCGTCCGCCCACGCTGCGTGCGAGCCCCCGTAGTAGGGCTCGACGAGCGCTATCCGCATCAGAGCTCCTGACGGCCGGCGAGGGCCCTTCCCAAGGTGATCTCGTCCGCGTAGTCGATGTCGCCACCGACCGGAAGGCCCGACGCGAGCCTCGACACCTTCACACCGAACGGCTTGAGGAATCGAGCAAGGTACAGCGCTGTCGTATCGCCTTCGAGGGTCGGGTTCGTTGCCGCGATCACTTCCTCGATGCCTTCGCTCTGGACACGGTCCAGAAGCTCCTTCATCCGTAGCTGCTCAGGTCCGATTCCGGCGATCGGCGATATGGCGCCGCCGAGAACGTGGTATCTACCACGGAACTCCTGGGTACGTTCGATCACGGGGATGTCCTGTACCCGCTCAACGACACAGACGAGAGTCGTGTCTCGTCTCAGATCAGCACAGATCGTGCACTCGATATCTGCCGTCACGTTGAAACAGCGGGAGCACAGATGAACCGAGGCGCGCATGTCGGTGATCGCGTCTGAGAGCCTATGAGCATCTGCTTCTTCTGCGTTCAGTAGGTGGAACGCGAGGCGCTGAGCACTCTTGGCACCGATACCAGGCAAGCGCGACAGCTCATCGATCAGTCGCTGGATGGGTGGCTCGAACATCAGCCGAGCATACCGCCAAGACCTGGGCCCCCGAGACCACCCATGGAGGACTCTGCATCTGCGTTCATCGCATCGAACGCCTGGTTGAGTGCCGCCACGACAAGATCGCCAGCCATTTCAGGGTCGTCTGGATCGAGGACACCGGAATCGAACGTCACGGACACGACTTCTCCTGTGCCGCGCACGACAGCCTTGACGACGCCGCCGCCTGCCGTGCCTTCATAGGTCTTGGTAGCGAGCTCCTGCTGGGCCGCCATCATCTGTTGCTGCATCTTCTGGGCCTGCTCCATGAGCTGGCGCATATCTTTTGGCATTCGGGACATGCGAGCAGGGTACACACAAAACGCGGCAGGACACCCACAGACAGGCGAAAGCCATCCGAAGGAATCTGTATCCCAGCAACTGTCTACTGTTCACACCGATGAACTACCAGGCGCTATACCGCAAGTACCGACCCCAACGATTCGATGAGGTCATCGGACAGGACCACGTCACATCGACGCTCGCACGCGAGGTGATCGAGGGCAAAGTCGCACATGCATACCTGTTCTCTGGCCCCCGGGGCACAGGGAAGACAACCTCAGCCAGACTCCTCGCCAAGTCCCTCAACTGCCCTGACCGCTCTCGGGACGGGGAACCGTGCAATGTCTGCCCGTCGTGCGAGGGCATAACCGAGGGAACATCCCTCGATGTGATCGAGCTCGATGCTGCCTCTCACAACAAGGTCGAGGACATCCGGGAGATGCGAGTGAACGTGAGCACCGTCGCTGCTGCACCCGGTGCGCGAAGGGTCTACATCCTCGATGAGGCCCACATGCTGTCCCGCGCCGCGAGCAACGCGCTGCTCAAGACACTCGAAGAACCCCCCGAGCATGTCGTGTTCATCCTCGCAACGACAGAACCGTACAAACTGCTCGACACGATCCGGTCTCGAACACAGCGTTTCGACTTTCAACCCGTATCGACAGAGATCCTCATCGACTACCTCGCCAAGGTCTCGGATGCGGAGGGTTTCACATACGATCACGCAGCGCTCGGCGCAGTGACATCCCATGCCGGTGGGTCTGTCCGCGACGCGGTGAGCCTGCTCGAGCAGGTTGCGGCTCTCGGCGGCGGAGACGTCACGAGCGCAGGCGTGGCCAAGGCCCTCGGGATCGCCGATGCAGACAGCTACGGCAAGCTGTTCGATGCGATGCACGACTCGGACGCGGCCGCTGCGCTATCGCTGATCGCCGAGATCGCCTCCCAGGGAGCCGATCTCCGCAGGTTCGTGTCCGATGCCATTGGGTTCCTTCGCGGTGTCTTCCTCACGCAGTACACCAGCAACATCGACGAGGTGGCCGACGAATCCCAAGAGACGCTTGAGCTCTGGAAACGCTACGCCTCGGTGCTTTCACGTTCCGAGGTGCTCCGCGCCATCGACACCCTCTCGCATGCGCTCATGCAATTGCGTTCTGGACGAGAAGAGCGACTCGTCGTCGAACTGGCCGCTATGAAGCTCGCCAGACCCGAGATCATCGACGACTACGAGTCGCTGGCCGTACGCCTCGATCGAGTCGAACGGGACCTGCGAGCGATGAAGCGCTCGGG
>CAYLIR010000158.1:0-4834 GCA_964383515.1 uncultured Acidimicrobiaceae bacterium | reverse complement strand
ATCGGCACCGTCGGACTCGTCATCGGCGGCAAGCTCGCTGACACACGCGGCCGCCGGCCTGTCACGATCGCAGCGCTCGCCATCGGGCTCGTCGGGGGCGTCGGGTTCTATCTCCTCGACTCTGGTTGGTTCCTCGCAGTCACGGTGTTCCTCGCCACATTCGGCGTGACGATGCTCACCCCCGCCTACGGTGCACTGCGCGCAGAGCTATTCCCCACGAAGGTGCGCGCCACAGCAGGTGGATGGCTGACGAACGTCGCCATCGTTGGGTCGATATCGGGTTTCGCCGTTGGCGCTGTGCTCATCGACAGGCTCGGGCTCCCCATGACAGTGGCACTCCTCGGCATCGGCATTCTCATCTCCATCGGGCTGGTCCTCATGCTTCCCGAGACGCAAGGGATGGACCTCGTGCGCCGGCGAACCCGCGATATGCGTACCACCACGCCATCGCCGCCAATCGGCTGACCGTCAACGCCGCGACTGCACCCCACACGCCCACGAGCGTATCTCCAAAGGCCACGAGCACGGCTACGGTCACCACCGCTGCACAGACCATCGAAGCTGCCAGGAACATGAAGGCGCTCGCGCCGATGCCGATGCCGTCCCACACATAGACCAACGCCGTGAGCGGCTGGAGGACCACCACGAAGACGTAGATCGACCCGAGCGCGTCGAGAACCCTCGGGTCTGAGGTGAAGACCTGACCGATGAACGGCGAGGTCGCGAGCAGCAGCACTGCAAGCCCTGATCCTGTCATCAACCCGAGCGCAAGGATCCTGTTGCCTGTCGCACGGGCCGCAGCGACATCGCCAGCGCCGAGATCCGTGCCGATCATCGCTGTGGCGGCGATGGCGAGCGAATCGAGAACGAATGCAAGGAAGAGCCACACCTGCATCGCGATCTGATGGGCCGCGACAGCCTCGGTCCCGATCCTCGCCGCAGCAGCCGTGGTTGCTGAGATCGCGAACAGCAAGGCTGCACTCCGGATCATCATCGGCCATCCCGATCTGACGATCTTTCCGATGGGCAGGGCTCCGACGCCGGTGCTGCGCCTGTCTGTGCCAAGGCGATGCCGATGCTTCCCGAAGACGAGAAGGAGAAACCAGCAAGCAGCGAACACTTGAGCGACGACGGTCGCCCACGCAGCGCCTTGGACACCGAGCGAGAAGCCGAAGATGAGCACCGGGTCGAGAACGAGGTTGACGAGGTTCATCCCGAGCGCAACGTACAGAGGAGTTCTCGTGTCTGAATGGCCCCGGTAGATACCGTGCCCTGCCATAGCGATGAGCACAGCGGGCAGCGCGAGGAACCTGATCTGGAGATACGCGGTTGCATCGGCGAGCACCGACCGCTCTCCCCCGAAGAGGTTCGTCAGCGGTTCGGCCAACAGGATCGCAACGATGGCTACGACCACACCGATGCCTGCGGCTGCCACGATCGAGCCGACTGCGATAGCACCTGCGCGAGGAACGTCTCCCCTACCGATCTCTCCCGCCACCAAAGGAGTGACCGCTGTGTGGATGAAGTTGAAGATGCTGAAGACCGCCATGAACACGGCTGAGGCGATCGCAAGCGAGGCGAGGGGGCCGGCCCCCAGCCTTCCCACCCATGCCGTGTCGACGATCGAGACAAGCGGAACGACCGCCAGCGTCCCGACCGCAGGCAGCGCCAGCGCGGCGATCGCTGCATCGCGGGGGCTCCTGTGGAAGGCAGCGAGCATCAGGGCTGCCTCACCGTGTCGTCTTGCCCTCGTACAAGCACCTGTCGGCAAGTGGGCAAGCTGGGCAGTTCGGCTTCTTCGCCGTGCATACGTCCCTACCGAATTGGATGAGCCGCATCGAGATGCCAGCCCATTCCCTCTCCGGGTAGAGCGCCTTGAGCTCAAACTCGATCTTTGTGGGATCGCTCGAGCGGACAAGGCCAAGACGATTGGCGACACGCTTGACGTGCGTGTCAACCGCGATAGCTGGGATGCCCCAAACCTCGGCGAGCACCACAGACGCCGTCTTGCGGCCCACACCTGGCAATGTCACGAGTTCGTCGAGGTCCGCAGGCACCTCCCCGCCGTGATGCTCCACGAGCCCAGCAGCAAGTGCGACGATGCTCTTGGCCTTCTGCCGGTAGAAGCCCGTCGAGAAGATGATCTGTTCCACGTCCTCCAGGCTCGCCTGGGCAAGGGCTTGCGGTGTGCGATACGCTGAGAAGAGCGACGGCGCAACCGCGTTGACGGTCGCATCGGTGGTCTGAGCAGACAGCACCGTCGACACGAGCAGCTGCCACGGTTCGTCGTAGGCAAGCGCCGTTGCGATCTCGCGGTACCGCTTCTTGAGCCTGTTGAGGATCACACGGGCGTTGCGTTTCTCCTCTGTTGTCGGCCCAGACGGGGCAACGGTGTGTTTCGATGGCATCGCATGGATGGTACCGCGGTACAGTGAGGCGATGGCTGGCATCCCTCTCGCAGACGATCGCATACGACAGCTCCGCTCAGCGTACGGACAGTGCTTCGGATGTGGAGCAGACAACCCGATCGGACTGCACATCGACAACCTCCAAGAAACGCCCGACGGCGTCACCGCATCCTTCACCCCTCGCGGCGACTTCAACGGATTCCACGGGGTCGTCCACGGCGGGATCGTCGCCACCGCACTCGACGAGATCTCCGCATGGGCCGCGATCGTGGCGGAAGGCATCTTCGTGTTCACCGCGAAACTTGAGATCCGGTACCGTGCGAAAGCAGTCGTCGGCGACACGTTGGAGCTCACGGGCAGCGTTGTGGAGCGCCGAGGACGCAGATTGCTCATCGACGCTGTACTGCGATCGGGTGACGCAGTGATCGCCCAGTCATCTGGAGTGTTCATCCTTGCGGACACCGTCGACAACCTGCTCGCATCCTCACCGTAGACGCCAGCCCCTGTCGGCGCCAAGCGAACGCGGCCGTGGCTACCGTTCCTCCAATGAACCGCCGAACCTCCGCCTATGTCGCGCTCACCGTCGCCGCTGGCCTGTTCGGTACGACGTTCGTGTTCATCAAGGACATCCTGGATGTGATCCAGCCACTCGCCTTCGTCGGATGGCGGTTCGCCATCGGTGCCGTGGCTCTCCTGGCCATCGGTCGTCCACGGGGTCGAACGATCTGGCGAGATGGGACGATCGCTGGCATCATCCTGTTCGTTGGATTCGCGACACAAACGATCGGACTCGAACAGACCTCGGCCTCGAACTCAGGTCTCATCACCGGCCTCTATGTCGTGTTCACACCACTTGTTGCCGCGATCGCCCGCCGAACCTCGCCATCGATGACGACCATCGCCGGGGCATCGCTGTCGATCGTCGGACTCGCCGCGCTCACCCTGACCGAGACACTCACGTTCGAAGCCGGAGACCTGTGGACGCTCGTATGCGCTGGTGCCTTCGCCCTCCACATCGTGACGATCGCGTACCTCGCCCCCAAACATGATGTCGTCGCGTTCACCGGCGTGCAACTCGCGATCGTGGCTGGTGCCGGGCTCGCCATGTCTGCAGTCGTCGCAGGCGGGTTGGCCCTACCCCCTCGACAAGCATGGACGACGTTGGCCGTCACCGGCTTGGTCATCGCGGCGGGCGCGTTCCTGATCCAGGTGTGGTGCCAGACGATCATCGGCCCTTCCCGAACAGCCATCATCCTCGCGTTCGAGCCGTTGTTCGCTGTTGCAACGGCCGCTGCCGTCCTCGGCGAACGGCTCAGCATTCGGGGATGGATCGGTGCAGGCCTGATGATCGTCGGCACCTATATCGTCCTCATGTTCGCACCGCCCGAGTACACGGACATCGCAACCGCCGAGGCGCTGTCAGAGGCTCACTGACCCCCTCCGCGCCCCCATCCAGCGAAGGAAGCGAATCGTCGCCGCGATGAGCCCGGCGAGAACGGCGATGATGGCGCTCAGAATCACAAGGAGCTCGCTTCCGACGAAGACACCAGACGTGCACGCTTCCAGCCCGGCGGGGCACAACCCGAGCCCGGTGCCTCCGGACACGAGGTCGACCAAGACAGCTCCGGGAACGGCCACGACAAGCACCAGGAGTGCGAGAAGAATCCCCAAGACGATGCGAGCGGCGGTCATGTCGCAAGGATACCGCCCCGCCCCGCATTGCTGAGGACCCACACGTGGTGTACGGTGCACCACGGCGACCCCAAGGACACCGTGACCACGACATCCCCACCCTTCCACGTTGAGACCTTCACCGATGCCGAGCGTGCGATCCTCGACAGGTACTTCTCCAACACGGACAAGCCTGTGTTCGCCATCTTCGGCCTCCCTGAAGTCGTCAAGGGCGCCTTGTTCGCACGCTACTCACGTTCGCCAAAGTCGGTGCGGCGCCTGTTCCTCGATGAGTTCTACGACAGCGCCCAGAACGACTCCCTGGAGGGACCGACCGCAGACCACGGCGCAGGCAGGGGAAAGGCGGAGTCCCTCTATGACCGGGTGTTCACCCAGTACGGGGATGATTCCGTAGCCCAGCTCGGCGGAGCCCACATCGCGGTGGAGCAAGCGTCCAACATCCTCACGAAGGTCATCGAGTGGGGCAGGCTCGCTTCCTACCTCGAGCAATCGACGCGCTACATCTTCTATGATCAGCCCCTCGGTGGGCGCTACCGCTACCACATCCCTGGCGAACTGGTCGGACATCAACTCCACGACCGCTACGTGACCGAGATGGACCGCCTCTTCGACGTCTACTCGCGAACCGTCGCGAAGCTCGTGACCTACTACGAAGCCATGTATCCGAAAGCCGAAGGTGACTCGAACTTCGTATGGACATCCACCATCAGAGCCAGGGCGTGCGACGATGCCAG
>CAYLIR010000157.1:0-4845 GCA_964383515.1 uncultured Acidimicrobiaceae bacterium | reverse complement strand
GTCGAGTTGGGGGAGGACCGCGCGTCTCTCGGCCGATCCCTGCCCTTCCTGGGGAAGGGCCCGGTCTGGTTCAAGATGAAGTGGAGTGGGACGGTCAGCTGCGGGCCGGGGGCAGAGCACCTCCATCTGCTCTTGGACCTGCGTCACCGCGCGGTACGTCGGATGCTCTCGGTGACCCCTGTCATCCACTCTCAAGACGATGCTCTGGTCGCGTCTGCCTGGTTGGAACCAGGGGAGAAAAGCGCACAGGCGGTGGTACGCGACGCTGGTCGGTTCCCAGGCATCTCGCGCTGGTACGTCCTCGCGCCTGCGGAGACGCTCGCTGCGAGTGCAGCGACGCTGTCAGCCTGCGACGAGATCGTGCCGGTCCCTGTCTCGTCGAGCCAGGAGCGTCCGGTGTGGTTGGGTGAGGTTCTCGAGTAGCAGTCTCTCAGACCATCTCGTTGCCAGCAGCCGATTCAACGCACGTCGAAACGATCCAGGTTCATGACCTTGTCCCATGCGGCAACGAAGTCGTGCACGAACTGTTCCCGGCTGTCGTCGGAGGCATAGAACTCGGTCACTGCTCGCAGCTGTGCGTTCGATCCGAAGATGAGGTCCACCGATGTTGCGGTCCACGTGACCTCACCAGAGATCCGGTCACGGCCCTCGAAGATGCCTTCAACCGTGGACGGCTTCCACTCGATACCCATGTCGAGCAAGTTGACGAAGAAGTCGTTCGTGAGCGTTTCCGGTGCGTTCGTGAGGATGCCGTGCTCAGATCCACCCGTGTTGGCACCTAGTACGCGAAGGCCGCCGATGAGGACCGTCATCTCAGGCCCTGTCAGAGACAGCAGACTCGAACGGTCGATGAGCAACTCCTCAGGCCGACGTTTGTCCCCCGGTCGCAGGTAGTTGCGGAAACCGTCAGCGGTGGGTTCGAGCACCGCGAACGCTTCGATATCTGTCATCTCCTCGGTGGCGTCTGTGCGTCCAGGCGTGAAGGGAACGCTGACGTTGTACCCTGCATCGCTTGCCGCTTTCTCGATGGCTGCGCACCCAGCGAGCACGATCAGGTCGGCCAGGGACACTTTCCTGACGGTGTCAGGCGCATCGTTGAACGTCGTGCGGACCTCCTCGAGTGTTGCCAGCGTTGCCGCCAACTCCTCCGGGTCGTTGACATCCCAGTCCTTCTGTGGAGCCAGTCGGATGCGAGCCCCGTTGGCACCACCTCGCATGTCGCTGTCACGGAACGTCGAAGCAGAAGCCCACGCTGTGGAGACGAGCCTTCCGACCGACAGTCCCGATGAGAGGACCTGCTCTTTGAGCGCGGCGATGTCCCCATCGTCGATGACAGGATGATCCCCTGCTGGCACTGGATCTTGCCATATGAGGTCCTCGTCGGGAACCTCAGGGCCGAGATAGCGGGTGATCGGTCCCATGTCGCGGTGGGTGAGCTTGAACCAGGCGCGGGCGAACGCGTCGGCGAACTCGTCGGGATGCTCGTAGAACCGCCGGGAGATCGGTTCGTAGATCGCGTCCTCCCGCAGTGACAGGTCTGTGGTGAGCATCATCGGAGCGTGGCGCAGCGAAGGATCGTGCGCGTCCGGCACGGTATCGTCTGCGGCACGGTCGGTGGGACGCCACTGATGGGCTCCTGCCGGGCTTTGTTCCAGTTCCCACTCGTACTCGAAGAGGTGCTCGAAGAAGTTGTTGTCCCACACCGTCGGTTCGGTTGTCCAGGCACCTTCGAGCCCGGCGGTGATCGTGTCGGCGCCTATTCCTGTTCCGAACGAGTTCTTCCATCCCAAGCCCTGCTCTTCGAGGGGAGCACCCTCGGGTTCGGGGCCCAGGTAGCGGTCACCATCGGCTGCTCCGTGACCCTTGCCGAACGTATGGCCACCTGCGATGAGCGCAACGGTTTCTTCGTCGGTCATCCCCATCTTGGTGAACGTCTCTCGGATGTCCCGTGCAGCGGCAACCGGGTCGGGCACTCCTCCCGGGCCTTCAGGATTGACGTAGATGAGGCCCATCTGCACCGCTGCGAAGGGATCGAAGAGCTCTCCGTCGTCGGTGTGGCGCTCGTCTCCGAGCCATGTTTGCTCCGGCCCCCAGTAGAGGTCCTCTTCAGGCGCCCACGCGTCCGGTCGGCCCCCAGCGAATCCGAAGGTCTCCAGCCCCATCGTCTCCAGAGCGACGTTTCCAGCGAGGATCAACAGATCTGCCCACGAGATCTGGCGCCCGTACTTCTGCTTGATCGGCCACAGCAAGCGACGTGCCTTGTCGAGGTTGGCATTGTCGGGCCAACTGTTGAGTGGTGCGAACCGCTGGGTTCCGCCAGCCGCTCCGCCACGGCCATCGTGCATGCGGTACGTCCCTGCAGAGTGCCATGACATGCGGACGAACAGTGGCCCGTAGTTGCCGAAGTCGGCAGGCCACCAGTCCTGTGAATCTGTCATCAGAGTGGCAAGGTCGGACTTGATAGCGGCAAGGTCCAGGCTCAGGAAAGCCTCTCGGTAGTCGAAGTCCCCAGCGAGAGGGTCGATCAGTGGCGAGTTCTTGGCCAGTGGACGCAGGTTCAACTGGTTCGGCCACCAGTGCTCGATCGCTGTTGAACCGGTAGCGGTATGTGGATTGTGCATCACCGGGCACTGCGCTGCATACGCCCTTTGTTTGTCGGTGTCCCCCATAGCGTCTCCCTTTGCTCTGTGTTTTGCTCTGTGTTTTGCTCTGTGTGGTCGTGTCATACTCAATCTAGACGACGTAGGCGGCGAAGAGGGTGGCCGCTGGCTGTCGTCGACGCACTGGTGCGGGCGCTTGTCTCGACGTGTGGCTCAGGTGCCTCGCAATCGTTGGTAAGCGGCCCAACCGTGGTGGGCAGAGGCCCACAGCAACCCAACGATCGCCAGGGCCGAGGTGAGGCACCACATACAGGTTGCACCGATGACGAACGGTTCGAGGAACGTGAGGTAGATAGAGAACGCTGTTCCACCGAGAGCGACTGCAGCGGTTGCGGCCATGGCGATGTCCTGGACACGACCCTTCCCTGCTCGTGCGACGATCCAGCTGATGAAGACGCCTGCATAGGAGATGACACCGATAACGCCGATCGGGACGCCGAACAGTGTCGCATAGGAGCTTTGCTGGACGGTATTGCAATCCCCAACAGGACCGCAGACCGCCTCGGCGCCGCTCGTTTCGACCTGTGCAAGGTACAGGGAAACACCGAGGCCGATGATGGCGAGCACGGGGACGAGCCATACGAAATCGCCGCCCAGAGAACCGCGTCGAGCCAGGATCGGGACGGCGACGAGGCTCGCTATGAGTCCAACGAGAACAGCGATCGCAAGTCCGTTGCCAACAGGATCCCGCCCGATTCGGTCGGCGATCGATGCAGTACCGCTCACCGGAAGGTCGACGCCGTGGTCATCGGGGACGGTGTCTGCAACCGGCTCTTCTCCCTGGGTCGTGGTCGTCCCCTGTGCGGTGTCGGCCGAGCTGTCGGCTTCCGGAATCGTTGCAAGGGCGCTGTCGATCCCGGGGACGTCGGGCCAGGGGATTCCGCCCGAGGCGAGGCCTCTCTCGATGATGCCGGGGAGCTCATCGGGTATCTGCTGGTCGCCGACGAGGTAGACGTCCTCGATATCCAAGCGAGGCACGCCGGCTCTATCCAGCCCGAACCGTTCCGTATCGGCTGCGAAGAGGTCACCGCCAGCGTCCACGGTCGCATCGACGATGAGTAGATCCAGTGTGCCGTTGGACATCTCATAGAAAGCCCGGTCTTCGGGATCGAGTGCATCGTCGAATCGAACGGTCGGCTCCCCACCGAACTGTTCGAAGATGCCAGGCAGATGGTCGTTGATGACGGCCTCGCAGTGGGGGCATGTGGGTGAGAAGAACAACACGGCCCGCACGATGGGGGTCTCTTCCGTGCCCGCCTGGGCGAGAGCGGGAGACGCGGCGGTGCCCAGCGTCGCTGCGACCAGGGCGACAAGCATGATCTTGAGTTTCACTTTCACCACCTGGAGTCACTTCAAGGGTAGTGGTCATGGGCACTGTCGTTGAGGTGGCCGTGGGTGCGCTACGGTCACCCGGCGGTGGCCGCAGAACCTCGGCCGCCGGGCACGATCATCCCGATGAGGGGAAGGCCGGTGAGCATCGCCACCACAGCGATGTACATCGCTGTGGTGAGCCCGAAACCGTCGGCGAACGCACCATAGGCGATAGCTGCAACCGATCGAATCGCGAAGTTCATCGACAGATACACGCCGTTCGCCAACGCACGTGACTGGGGGAACGACTCCTGGACGACCGCCATGAGCACGGGAGGCACTGCAAGGAGGGAGAAACCGATGACCGGCAGGATCGCGACGCGTATCCACCCGTCCACAGCCAGGAACACCAGCAACGCGAGCGGGGCGACGATGTGTCCGAACGCGAGGACGGCACGTCTACCGATATGGTCACTTAGCCACCCGCCAGCCAGCGCCCCGGCGATGCCTGCCGCCTCCACGATGGAGAGTGCAACACCGGCGACCCAGAGGCTCGTTGCGTTCTGTGTCAGGTAGATCGGCAGGAACAGCGTTGTCGCCATGACCATGAGCGAACGCAACGCCACCAGAGCTGCGAGGAGAACCATGAGTCCGCGCATCTGGTGTACGGCGGTGCGCCAGGGTACCTGCTCCCCGTCGTCGCGGGTGCGCAACGGCACATCGCGTAGCCGCATGTAGAGGATCATCGATGTTGCGGCAGCGACAACTGACAGCGATGCCATCGACTTCAACGACATCACCGCCAAGGCGCTCACCACGACGAGAGGGCCGATGGTCCGCCCTATCTCGCCGCCGACCATCCAGAAACCCATCC
>CAYLIR010000156.1:0-4874 GCA_964383515.1 uncultured Acidimicrobiaceae bacterium | reverse complement strand
AACGCAACCGGATCGTGAAAGGGGGGGGCAGCGCTGTCGTCGCAGCGGCTGTGCTCGTAGGGCTCGTTTCGCTGATCCCCGACCCTGCTGACTCCCCCGATGCAGCGACAGCGGTCGGAGCAGCCGCCGTCGGCTCGCACGCACCCGACGTGGACATGGCGGCTTTCAACGGGGACCGCGTTTCACTGTCACAGTTCACCGGGACTCCAATCGTCCTCAACTTCTGGGCAACATGGTGTCCGTTCTGCGTAGCGGAGATGCCTGACTTCGAGAAGGTCAAGCAGGCAACCGAGGGACGGGTGCAGTTCATCGGCGTCAACCTCCAGGACGACGCCGGTGCAGCCAACGATCTCGTAGGAGATACCGGCGTGACCTACCTCCTGACACGCGACCCTCAGGGGGTTGTATACAACGCGTTCGGCGGTGTTGCGATGCCCACCACGGTGTTCATCGACGCTGATGGCATCGTGCGGGAGGTGGCAACCGGCCAGTTGTCGAAGGTTCAGCTCGAATCCAAGATCGCACAGTACTTTGCGGCAGGTGCGTAGCGCTCAGTCGACCGAGTCTCGCTCGCGGACGTACACGATCCCCACAACGCCAGCGATGGCTGCGAACGCGAGGGCGGCGCCGTAGAGCACCCAGTCCGGGTGCTCAGCGAGGTTGCGGCCCGGCGTATCGACGACAAGGGCAGACACGTCGAGGAAGCTCTCTCCCTGACGGTTCGGGTCGTGATATCTCCAGATACCCGTGACCGACACGATGGGACCAACCCTGCGATACCGCCCTGGCGGATCCAGGTTCGCTGCCAAATCTGCCGGCATACGGATGCCGATACCTACGTTCGATCCCCGCAGCGGCCCTCCCTCAGCGATCGGCCTGATAGCGTACGAATCACCATTGAGTTGGGCCCACACGGTGCCGTCGTTCCTGAAGCCGTAGTCGCCCACGAGTTCACCGACAACGGTGACCTCCATGCCAGAGAAACCCTCGCCGTCCGCGACCAGAGCCGCTGCAGACACCGAAACAGCGAGCACAGGGCCTGGTGCAATGACGAGCACAGCGCCAACGATCATCGCGACCATGGCCAGGATCCGCGGCTTGATCATCGTCCCCGCACCATCGAGTAGAGGAATCCGACAAGCACGAACACGGCGATGAACTCGAGACGTCCCAGGTACATCTGGAGGATGTATGTGATCTTGAGCATGGCGGGCATCACAGGGTTCGTCACCCCAACGGACAGTCCGACGTTCGCACCTGCGCTCACCGATTCGAAGAGCGCCTGGCGGATGGGAATACCATATCCGATCGCCACTCCTGCACCGAGCAGGAACAATCCGACAAACAACAGCGACACCACCATCGCTGCCCTCGCGACTTCCGGAGACAACCTGCGCCGGCCGAACTGGTAGTACCCGGTATCGACAAGAGCCCCCTCGGGGAGGAGGTCGCTCTTGACCTCATCAGCGATCGCACGCACGGTCAACCCGACACGCAGCGCTTTCACACCTCCGGATGTGGACGACGCCATACCACCCAAGGCCATGGCGATAGCCATGCCACCGAATGCAAGGCCAGACCACCGTACAAGCTCGGATGACGGAACCGTTGCGAACCCGGTGCCCGTGTGCGCACTGACGATCTGGAAGAAGCTATGGCGCGCCAGAGCGACGGGCAACTCGTAGACACCGAGCGCTGCGAGTCCCCCGATCGTCAGCGCCAAGGTCACGGCGAGCGTGGTCAGCAGCGATCGGGTTTCCAGGTTCCTCAGCAATGCGCGTGCGCCGTCGTTTCGCGCGTCCCCCGGCCTCCAGTCGTCGAAGGAACCATGCTCGGTCTTCCTATCGGTGGCTGGGGTGGCGAACCTCGCCTTGAGTCGCGATACCATGGGTTTCCACGCGTTGTTGACACCGTTCCAGAGTCGGA
The DNA here is from genome assembly GCA_964383515.1 of uncultured Acidimicrobiaceae bacterium. Taxonomy (GTDB): domain Bacteria; phylum Actinomycetota; class Acidimicrobiia; order Spongiisociales; family UBA5794; genus JAMBLL01. Next base: position 2,948 of record CAYLIR010000156.1, on the reverse strand, counting down.
AATGAAGACCGAACGACAATGCGCCAGCGATCATCAACACGATGGCGACACCTTCGAACGCTCCGGAGTGGTAGTACGCAAGGCTCGTCGACTGTGGAGCGAATCCCCCAGTATCGAAAGCGGCGAAGAAGACCATCAGGCCGTGGAACAGCGACCGCTGCCAGGAGAACCCGAGCATGATCCATGCCACCGCACCAAGGGCGAAGACGCCAGCGACGAGATGCACCACAGATATCGCCCAGATCGCGCGCGCTGTCGACCTGACGGAAGGCAGCAACTGGTCATCTCTGCCTTCACCGCGAAAGAGCGTCATCATCCCTCTGCCACCGAAGAGCAATAGCGCAGCGATGATGATGCCTTGACCTCCCAGGAAATGAAGCAGGTGCCTCCAGAAGTTCAAGGAAGATGCCAGATGGTCGAGATCCTGGACGAGGGCAAGTCCGGTTGTCGTCAACCCCGACATGGCATCGAAATACGCGTCGAGCATGGAGGCGTAGTGCCCTGAAGGAACGAACGGGATCGATCCCACGAGTGGCACGACGAGCCAGGTCAGCGCAACGACGACCATGCCATGACTCCAGTCGAGATGCCGTTGGTCTGCTGTGATCCTCGATCGAGGAGGCAGCGAAACACGCAGCAGCGTCACACCCAACAGAGCGAACACGGCGCCCATGAGCAAGAACGAACCAAGTGGATCCCACTCTTTACCGGCAATCGCCCAGGCTACCGGTATGAGGGAAGCCGCCGCGATCACGAGGAATATGCGCCCGAGCGCTGAACCGATCGTTCTCAGGTCATCTGCTGCGGGCCGCACCAACATGTCACAGAACCCACAGCGCCACAGTCGCGATGCCGAGGCCCACCACGGCGAGCACGAATACGATCACGGCCTCAAGGGCGAACAACGCGACTGCAGCCAGAGGGTTCGGCGCCCAATTCGGCAAGCTCCGCGGCACCCACTCGGGGACAAGCTGTCTGACCCACTCGGGGATGAGCCTGCGAAGGCCGTGCGGGATCTTGTGGGGCTCTCCTCCGATCACTGTTCCTGCCTTTCCGCGCAGAACGCGATGGGCAATTCGTCCGCAGTGTCGATCAGACTCGACGCAACGACCCTGTCACCAGGGCCGATGATCGTATCTCCCCTCGCTATCTGAACCTTGTCGTCTCGCTCGATGGCAACGATCACCGAATTGGCAGGGATCCGGATATCGCGCAAAGGGCGGGTCTCGAAGCCGGGGCCGACGCTGATCTCGGAGATGACAAGCTTTCCATGAGCGAGTACGGCTGCTTTGTCGAGTACATCCGACTTGAGATCCAGCTCCAGAGCCTTCGCCATCAGATCGGTCACCGCAACCGCCTTGATCCCAAGTGCCCTGAAGGTCTCCCGATTCCCAGGATCGTTCAACCGTGCAAGGACCTTGTGAACCCCGAACGTGTTCGCCAACTGAGCAGCAACGAGGTTGACGTCGTCCTTGCCGGAGACGGCGAGCACCCAATCCGACCGAGCGATGTCGGCGTCCTTGAGTAGCTTGACATCCGTCCCATCACCGACCAGGACGAGGCAGCTCGAACGAAGATCCTCATCACTGATCTTGTCCTCGAGCCGCTGGGCGATGTCGTATCTGGATTCGATGACCCTGACGACGTGGCCGTCATGGGCCAGCTTCAGTGCCAGGAACGATCCAACCTTGCCTCCCCCGATCACCAGCGTTTTCATGTGACGTGTGTCTTCTTGTCTGCGAGGTACTTCTTCACCTTGGCGAGCACACCATGCTTGGCAGAGGCCACGAGCATGTCGTCTGCATGCAACACCGTATCGGGTCCTGGGATGAAGGTACGGCTGTTGCGAGTCACAGCGCTTACCCGAAGCCGCTCTTTCACCTCGAGATCTGTCACGGTCATGCCCTCAGCCTTGTCTCCGAGATGCAGGTCGACGATCGCTATGTCGGAATACGGATCGCTGAAGGTGATGTGGTAGTCGAACTCGAATTCGACGATCTGCTCGTAGAGCACGGTGGAGACCATGTGAGCTCCAGCGACGTAGTCGACTTCGAGGATGTCGTAGGACTCTGCACGCCCTGGATCATCGAGCCGCGCGATGGTTCGCGGTACGTCGAACACCTTCATCGCTACCTGTGCGGCCATGACATTGGCATTGTCATTCGGCGTCACCGCAACGAACGCGTCCGCCCGCTCGATCCCGCACAGCCTGAGGACCTTGACGTCGTATGCGAGCCCAACTTCTGTGTGCCCGTTGAAGGCGCCACCGAGCTTCGCGAGCTTGGAGCGGGACTCGTCGATCACAGCAACGTCGTGTTCTTCGGTCGAGAGGCGCAGCGCGAGATCGGAACCGACTCTGCCGCATCCGGCGATGACTATGTGCATGCGTACAGGCTACCCGCGAACGGATGTACAGAATGGTCTATGGACGCCAGCGCGCAACGGTATGGTCTGCGCAGCGGCTTCCCGCCACGACCGACAAGGACCACGACGAATGCAGGGACAATGAAACGGACAACGAGCGCACGGCGATCTACCGGAGGCCACGGCGAGGGGCGCTCCGTCACGCTGTTGGGTGCAACGGCGATCGGCATCGGGGGCATGGTCGGAGGCGGCATCTTCGCTGTGCTCGGTGTCGCTGCTACACAGGCGAGAGGAGCAACGCCCATCGCCTTTGGCATTGCTGGGATGATCGCAGCACTCACCGCGTACTCGTATGCGAAGCTATCGGTCCGCTATCCAAGCGCAGGTGGCACGGTCACGTTCATCGACAAGGCGTTCGGCGTGGGGGAGGTCACCGGAAGCCTCAACATCGTTCTGTGGACGGGGTACATCGCTACAACGGCGCTCTACGGCGCAGCATTCGGTCACTACGCGGCAACGCTGTTCCCTGGCGGAACGAACCCGGGACATCTCTTGCTGCGTGGTCTCATACTCATCGGTGTGCT
>CAYLIR010000155.1:0-4886 GCA_964383515.1 uncultured Acidimicrobiaceae bacterium | reverse complement strand
CACGGTGTTGTTCGAGTTCTGACCGGACACTGTTGCGTAGGCGTCGCCGTTGAAGTCTGCCGAGTACCCACCTGCGATGAGGGCGCGGACCTTTTCTTCCTCGACGGCCTTCCAGTTGATGAACGTTTCGATGTCGGGATGGTCGACGTCGAGGATGACCATCTTGGCTGCTCTGCGTGTCGTTCCACCAGACTTGATGGCGCCAGCGGCACGGTCTCCGACCTTGAGGAAGGACATCAACCCTGAGGACTTGCCTCCGCCCGAGAGGGGCTCGCCCTCAGCGCGGATGTTCGAGAAGTTCGTCCCTGTGCCCGAGCCGAACTTGAACAGTCGCGCCTCCCTGACCCACAGATCCATGATCCCGCCTTCGTTGACGAGGTCGTCGTCGACGGACTGGATGAAGCACGCGTGTGGGGAGGGGCGTGAGTACGAATCGAGGCCTGCAGTGAGCTCTTCGGTCTCAGGATCGACGTACCAGAAGCCCTGCTCGGGGCCTGCGATGCCGTAGCGGTGGTGGAGGCCGGTGTTGAACCATTGGGGAGAGTTCGGTGCAGCCATCTGATGGAGCAGCATGTAGGCGATCTCGTCTTCGAACACCTGAGCGTCTTCCGTCGAGGCGAAGTACCCGTGCTCCTCTCCCCACAGGCGCCACGTCGCGGCGAGACGGTCGATGACCTGGCGTGCCGAGCGTTCAGGGCCCAGGACGGGCTCGCCGTTGTCGTCGAGGATCTGGTTGCCGTCGTCGTCGAACTGGGGGACACCCGCCTTGCGGAAGTACTTCGACACCATGATGTCAGCAGCTACCTGGCTCCAGTCGGCTGGGATCTCTGCACCGAGCATCTCGAACACCACGGAGCCGTCGGGGTTGGTGATCCGGGAGTCACGCTTGGACCATGCAACGGTGTCGAACGGGCTGACGCCCTCTGTGGTGAACCGCCGCTCGATGGTCAATCCCTGTGCCATGTACTGCCTCCTCGGCTGTCTGCCGCATCGGAGCGGCGAAGAATCGTGCAATGTGCCCCAGAAACACAACATGTAGTGTCTAGTGGCTGCTCCTACCCCTATATGTTGCGTGGTTGCACGAGTGTAATTACATCGGTGTCAATAAGCAATTCTTGCCCGAATCGGCGAGAAACGCAGCGATATTCGGGTTGAACCCATGTTTAGCCTTCCTCGCCGACCAGTGTCATGTGAGGAACTCGCGCGATTTCGCGAGCCTGGAAACTTTTCGCGGGTCAGGTGCTGCAAGGCGTCCCGATCGGTCGCCCGACGGACAGAAATCCGTATTGCTCACCCGCTCTGGCGCGTGTCGCGCTGTCCCCGCTCTGTCAGCGTGGTCCGCACTGCTCGAATGTCGTGGGGGCACGTTGTCGATGCTTTCCAGTAGCACCAGCCGGTCGGAAGGAAGAACATCTGGAAGACCGATAGGCCAAGGGCCAGGTTGTAGGGCGCCGGGATGGTACGTTCGAGGATCTGAGCTGTTGCGGTGGTCAGGCCCGCTCCGCCTGCTCTGCCCACGCCGTTGACGAGGTTGCCGACACCGAACACCGTCGCACGATGCTCGGGTACGTTGACGTCTGAGATCAGGGCGAACCAGTTCGGGGAATCAGCTGAGGTGAGGGCAAGAGCGATGATCGCCGACGCGAACGCGAGCGCTACCCACGGGTTCGTGAGAATGGACGACAGCACTTCGCCGACGAGGGTGGACGTTCCCGCACCGTCGGTCACCTCGAGACCGCGAAGGGGGACCCAGAAGAACAGCAGGAAGAACGGGATGGCTCCGAGGATGCCCCCGGCAGAAACATAGGCGCGCCCGGACAGGTTCTTGCGCTGCCAACGGTCGCCGACGTGGCCAGCGAGGATCGAGAAGAGGGCGCCGACGGAGAACATCGCAGCGAACAAGCCACCCACCTGCTGACCCGTCGCCGACGAGTATCCCTGTGCGATCACCTTCTCCTGATACAGCAGGGGGACCCAGATCAGCGATCCGTATGCGATCTGGGCGGTGAGGCCTTGGAGGACGAGCCAGCGGTTCGTGTGCACGGCAGCTAGCTCGCGAAGCTGGGAGAGGTCGATGTCGTAGTCGTAGGTCTCCCCTTCGTCGAAGAGCACGGCAAGCTCAGGTTCTTTGAACCCTCGCGGGGGATCGAATGCCAGGAGGAAGAGCAGCGAGAAGACGAAGCCCGCAACAGCGATGATCAGGAACGGTTTCGACGAACTGGATGCACCCGCCTGGGATGCAAGCAGGCTTCCCACGAGTGTTCCGACACCCTGGGACAGTCCCCAGAACGACATAGCAAGCCCGCGTCGTGCGGGGGCGACGAAGTCTGAGATCACCGAGAAGCCAACGGAGGCGATCGAGCCGAGACCGATCCCTGCGACAACCTGGAGGGTGAACAGTGCCACGAACGACGTCGTGAACGCGCTGAGTGCCATTGCAGCAGCCCAGATGATCGTGCCCCACAACAACAACCGTTTCCGGTCTCGCTGGTCGGCGAGGTACCCCCACACGACTGCCGTGAGCGCCGTGACGAGCACCTGGGTTCCCGTCAGGATCCCGATCGCTGCGGTTCCGACACTGAATGTGTCGCGCAGCTGGGGCACCATCGAAGGGATCAGCGCGATCGCAGCGTTGTCGAGCGATGCGAGGATGACGAACACGACGATCGTGTACAGCACGTGGATCGATCCGCCCCATCCGCGGCGGGTGTTGTCGTTTCCCATGGCCCCATGGTCGCTCATCGCGTGACGCTACCGAGCGGTTTCCAAGTATGGGAGGTCTCGCTACGCTCTTTGCGATGCCACAGAGTTCGAGCACACAGCCGCCCGCATGGGTGCCAGACGATTCGACCATCGAGCACGCCAACGTCACCCGCGCTATGCGCACCCTGGGACTAGCCGACTACGGCGAGTTCCACCATTGGAGCATCACCGATATCGACGCGTTCTGGCGGTTCGCTATCGACGAGCTCGAGATCGACTTCGTGCAACGGTCGGACAAGCTGCGCGGCACGAACGACCCGGAGGATCCCCGCTGGCTTCCCGACGGTCGGCTCAACATCGTTGCGTCATGTCTCGACCATGACCCTGATCTGCCAGCGATCGTCATGGGGAGCGCGACGGGCATCGAAACAGTCACCGTGGCAGACCTGCGGAACAGGGTTGCAGCTTTCGCAGCGGGCTTTGCCCGCGCGGGATACACCGCTGGAGATGCCGTAGCGATCATGATGCCCATGAACGTCGAAGCAGTGGTCGCCTATCTCGGCACCGTTGCTGCGGGGGGCGTTGTCGTCTCCATTGCGGATTCGTTCGCTCCTGACGCCATTCGGACACGCCTCGATATCACGTCACCCGTTGCCGTCGTCACCCAGACGAGAGCGATGCGAGCAGGCAGGGAGCTCCCCATGTACGCCAAGTGCGTCGAAGCAGGCGACACGCCGTGCATCGTCGTGGACGCCGGCGGTACGCCCGACCTGCGCGAGAGCGACACGATGTGGGGGGACTTCGTCGTCCCTGGTGCTGCGTTCGATCCGGTGCCTCTTCCTGCAAGTGCCCACATGAACATCCTGTTCTCGTCGGGGACTACCGGCGAACCGAAGGCGATCCCATGGACACAGACGACCCCCATAAAGTCAGCGACCGACGGGCGGTTCCATCACGATATCCACGCCGGGGATGTCGTTGCATGGCCGACGAACATGGGGTGGATGATGGGGCCGTGGCTGACGTACGCCTCGCTGCTCAATGGTGCCGCGATGGCCCTCTACGACGATGCGCCCACGGGCCGCGGGTTCATCGAGTTCGTCGCCAAAGCCCGGGTTACGATGCTCGGGATCGTGCCGTCCATCGTTGCGGGGTGGCGGGCGGGCGGTGTGCTTCAAGCTGGGGATTGGGACACCGTGCGGGTCATCGCTTCGACCGGTGAAGCGTCGAACCCCGACGACTACCGGTGGCTCATGCACACAGCAGGCGACGTTCCTGTCATCGAGTACATCGGGGGTACGGAGCTCGGCGGCGGGTACATGGCTGCCACCGTCCTCGACCCTGCCGTGCCTTCGGCCTTCTCTGCGCCCACACTCGGCACCGACGTGGTCCTCATCGAGGACGGCGTCGTAGCAGATGCCGGTGAAGTCTTCCTCGTACCTCCAGCGATCGGCATGTCCACAGAGCTCCTCAACCGAGATCACCATGAGGTGTACTACGCGGGTGTCCCCGACATCGGCAGGCCGCTGCGCCGCCACGGCGACTACATGGAGCGCACAGCAGCTGGCTACTACCGGGCACTCGGGCGTACCGACGACATGATGAACCTCGGCGGTATCAAGGTGTCGTCGGCCGACCTGGAACGTGCGATCAGCGACGTTGCTGGCATCGCCGAGTGTGCTGCTGTTGCGGTGCCGCCACCGGGTGGAGGGCCCGAACGCCTCGTCGTCTTCGCTGTTGCATCTCATGGAACCGAACTCGACCCCCATCAGGTACGCGCCGCGATGCAGCAGGCGATTCGGAGCCGGTTGAACCCGCTGTTCAAGGTGCATGACGTCGTTGTCGTACCCGCGTTGCCACGCACCGCATCGAACAAGGTGATGCGCAGATCGTTGCGATCCTCCTACGACCGCGCCGACGACAGGTGATGCCTGTCGGGGGAGTCTGATCCGAGGAGACGTAGACTCACGGGGACAAACGAGGAGGTATCTGTGGCGATCGCGGCACCCTACGGCAAGTTGCGCAATCGCATGGCGGACATCTCCGGCGTGGTGATGCTCATTGGCGGGTCAGACACGGGCAAGACAACCGTCGCACGCCTCCTGATCGAAGATGCTGTGAAAGCCGGGAGGCCCGTTGCATACGTCGATGCGGACATCGCCTCAGCGACGGTCGGCCCTGCA
>CAYLIR010000154.1:710-4889 GCA_964383515.1 uncultured Acidimicrobiaceae bacterium | reverse complement strand
TCCAACGAAGCCCAGTGCTTCGTCGAATGGCTCTGCGACGAACAGGTTCGCGTCGAGGCCAGATACGCCGGTCGCCACCGACCCGTGGTTGTTGATGAGACGGACGATGTCCGGGTTGATCTCACCCACGAGCGTGGACTGTACGACCTTGATGGTCGCCGCATCCGTGACCCGCAACCCCCCATGGAACTGAGGCTCGATGCCACGCTGACCCATCGCAGCCGAGATGTGGGGACCACCGCCGTGCACGATGACAGGCCGGATGCCGACGTAGTGGAGCATCGCGACGTCGTCTGCGAAGCTCTCCCTCGTCGCGTCGTCCACCATCGCCGAGCCGCCGTACTTGATGACGAACGTCGTCCCCCGGAACCGCCGGATGAACGGCAGTGCCTGGGAGAGAATCGACGCCTTCCCCATCGTCTTGGCGATACGAGGCTTCGCTGGCGTAGGTGCCGAGTGTCCCGTGCTCATGGCATCCATCCTTGCGTCGGCAGCCCTGCTTGCTCATCGAAGCCGAGCATCAGGTTCGCGTTCTGGATCGCCTGCCCGGCAGCTCCCTTGACAAGGTTGTCGATGGCAGACAAGACAACGAGCGTGTTCGTCCGCTCGTCGAGGTGGAACGAGACGAGTAGGTTGTTCGAACCGACCACCCATCTCGTATGGGGTGGTGTCGCCGAGCGTGCAACGAACACACACGCCGCGTACTTGCTGTCGAACGCCTCTTCGATATCCGTAAGCGCTACGCCTGGCGCCGGTGTGGCGTAGATGGTCGAGAGGAGGCCTCGCTGCATCGGAACAAGATGCGGCGTGAACAGGATCGACGTGCCGCCCGGCCCGACCGCATCGAGTGCTCGCTCCATCTCCGGGCGGTGGCGGTGCGAGAGCACCTTGTACGCAGCCACGGACTCATCGATCGCACCGAACCTGAGGGCGTCCGATGCCACCCTTCCCGCTCCAGACGCACCGCTGAGTGCGTCGACGACGATGCCACTCATCTCGATCAGCCCGGCCGACACGAGCGGCGCAAGCGGGACAACGACCGATGTTGGATAGCAACCAGCCACAGCAACACGATCAGATCCAGCGATCTCCTGACCGAACACCTCGGGCACGCCGTAGGCCCATGCGCCGAGTTGCTCGGGGAACGGGTGGTCGATGCCGTATGCGTCGAGATAGCGCTGCGGCGTGTCGAGCCTGAAGTCGCTCCCGAGGTCGACGATCTTGGCGCCGGACCCAGCCAAAGACATGGCAGGCTCCGCCGAAGCACCATGGGGCAACGCCATGAACACGACATCGACGCCAGCGACCTGCTGGAGGTCAAATGCCTGGAGTATCCGGTCGCCACCGCCGAGGTGCGGATGCACGGTGGCGAGCGATTCGCCAGCGCGTGTGTTGGCGCCCAGGAAGACAGCGTCGAACCCAGCGTGATTGTCGAGGAACCTGATGAGCTCCCCACCTGCATACCCGGATGCGCCGAGAACCGCTGCTGTGTACATGCCCTACTTTCGTCGAAGCGGGTACTATACGCATATTCACGCTCTTATGCACACACGTGCCTGGCACGCGGAGGGGGCGCACCGGCAGGCGCGCCCCCTTCCCCTTCGGTCGATGTGCGGCCTACAGCGCTCCCCGCCTCGGGTGGCGCCGCGGTTTGACAGATACGCTGTCTGTGTTTCCCGCCTGATCGGTGCCGGTCACGGTCAAGGTGAAGGCTCTGCCCCGGATGAAGAGAAAGTCTCCGATCGTCCAAGACGCTACAGGCCGACGTGACCGGATCAGCACGACGATCTGGCCGTCATCGACCGGCACGCCGTTGATGTCGCCCTCGCATGTCGGTGACGGATCGCTGGCGTCCGTACAGGAATAGCTCACCTCGTACACCTTGCCGAACAGCCTCGTCAGCTCGGCAGATATCTCTGGCGCCGTGCGATCGAGTTCGAGACCAACGATCACCGGGTCGTGGTCTGAAGCACGGAACGCGTTCGGCTCGTACAACGCCTGCTGGGCTGGTTGCTTGAAATCGGTGTTGTAGTCGAGGATGTCCGGTTCGTCAGCATTGATGTGCCACACGGTCGTGCCGGTCACGGCCGACTCGAGCGATTCGTTCGCAAGTGCGTAGTCGAGATATCCCCACTGCCCGGAGAACACGAACGAATATGCGAACTCACCGAGGGCGGCAGCAACCATATCGGTGTATCCACCCGCGACGATCGCGTCGATCGGGTCTTCCTTGTCGTATGAGTTCAGGTCGCCAATGATCAGGACATCGTCCTCGCCGGTGCCTGTTGCATCTCCAGCGAGCCAGTCGACGAGTGCTTCAGCCGCTGCGGTACGCGTCAGGTTGCAGTTTCCTGCACCATCCCCGGTGTCGGGGTCGCCAAGGCTGTCGCAGTTCGATCCCTTCGACTTGAGGTGGTTGATGGCCACGGTCAACGACTCGCCATTGGATAGTTGCGTGAACGTCTGGGCGAGGGCAGGCCTGTTCTTGTCGTCGTTGAAACGAGGGTCGACCGAACCGTCGAGCACCGCGTACGCACCGTTGAGCGACACTGTCGCCGGCTTGTAGATCAGTGCCACCTTGATGGCATCGTCACCTACGGGTCCCGTCTCGACATAGTCATACGTGCCTGCACCCAGGATGTCGTTGACGCCCGCAACCAGGTCGGCCAACGGTTCGTCGACGCCGCCTGCGGGGAAGTTCTGGATCTCGATGAGCCCGACGATGTCCGCGTCGATGTCTGCGATGGCCGAGACGATCTTCGTCCGTTGCCTGATGAACTCCTCGGCCGAATCGGCACCGCGGCATCCCTGGAGGCCATCGGGCCCACAGATCGGAGCGCCCGTATCGATGGTCGTGAAGTAGTTGAGCACGTTGAAACTCGCAACCTGCAACGACCCGCCCACACCGTCAGGAGCAGCCTGCCGCGGGTTCGTCGCGGTGTAGTCAGCACCCTGCGTCGGCTGGATGCGGTACTTGCCGAAGGCGTAGTTGATGACGCCGGTCACGTTCTCGACGATGTCCCCACCGCGGAAGCGATTGGACAGGTCGAACACCTCGCCATTCGGATGGATCGCTGGGTCGGGATTCTGTGACGACCGGTTGTCGTCGAGGGTGATCCTCCCCAACTGATTCTCAGCAGCAAGGGCTGCAGCCTCTGGCGAGCCGGGATCATACACCGACGTCGGGTTCGCATGACGACCTGTCGTGAGCACGATCTCACCGAAACGGTCGAAGTTGAAGTACTCCGAGATCGTCAGCGGCTGCGGAATCGTCACGTACATGCCCTCGTACCACTCCGGTTGGTCGGCGTCAGCCCATGGCAGTGTCACCGCAGTTGCTTCGAAGGGCGCTGTCCCGGTCACCTCGACCGACGTGACATCCGTGATCTCGGTCATGCCGAAGAACTCAACGACGGTTCCCTCGACCTTGACAACATCGCCGATGTTGACCTCAACGGTGTTGCCTCCCTCGAACACGAAGATGCCATCGGATGTCTCCTCGACCCCGTCACCGACGACCTCCTGGAGGTTGAACCCGTTGAACTCGCCGTCCTGCTGATCTGAAGTGACAACACCTTCGATGATGACCTGTTGGCCTTCGAACGGACTCACCATCCCTGGACCCTGGATGTCGTAGATCTTCTCCATGGTGCCAGTCGGGGGAGGGCCACCTGCGGTGTTGAGAAGGCCCGGGCTCTCAGCCTGGGGGCCAACCCACACACCATCAACCAGCTGCAACGACTCACCAGCAACCGCACTCGAAGACTCAGACACACCAATATCAGTACTCGTCATCCCCACAGCAGGCCCATCCGTCGCATCGAACACACCCTCATACGACAAGAACTCCACCACAACACCCACAGCATCAACCAACGCAAGACCGTCAGGCGCACCGTTCTGAATCGAAGACGGATAGAACGCAACCGCACCCTGAGACCCATCCTCATCAGGAATCACACCAGACAACGCAACCGTGTCATACGAAGCCCCACCGTTCCCGTTGTACAACACAACAGACCAACCAGTCAGATCCCCACCAGCATCACCCGTCACCTCGAAGAACTCACCCACATCCGAACCCGCATTGTCGTAATGCAACTCAGACACAAACACGGTCGGCATCGGGGGAGGGCCACCTGCGGTGTTGAGAAGGCCCGGGCTCTCAGCCTGGGGGCC
>CAYLIR010000154.1:0-610 GCA_964383515.1 uncultured Acidimicrobiaceae bacterium | reverse complement strand
AGAACTCACCCACATCCGAACCCGCATTGTCGTAATGCAACTCAGACACAAACACCCCTGAGGCTGATGCGGCTGAGGCGGCCGAAAGAGGGAGCAGGGCGAACATCATCGCCATTGCAGCAAGTAGCGACAGTTTCGAACGGGTTCGATTCACAACATCCTCCAGATGTCTTGGGTATCCGGGTCGAGGCAGGAACGCGCGGACCGTATGGGCCCAACGCCAATGGAGAACGTCGCTTGGCGTACTCGGGCAACGAGTGGCCCTGTACTTCCGACTGCTAACACGTAGCGCCCTTCTTCCTCCCACCGTGGCACACGCTAGCGCGTCGGCCCAACGAACGCGTCGAGAGGCGCCCGCAGCTAGGAACGCCGTGCCGCCTTCCACCTATCGAGGAGCGCGTATGCCTCATCAGAGGTGTACGGGCCGCCTTCTATCCGACGTTCGAGCAGCATCTTCATGACCTGTCCGACCTCACGGCCCGGGTCTATCCCGAGATAGGCCATGACATCGTTCCCATCGATAGGGGCACGGAGCTTGTCCAGTTCTTCCTTCTCGCGCAGCTGCGCGATCCGCTCCTCAAGGTCGTCTATTCCTTTGGCGATCGCTCGC
>CAYLIR010000153.1:0-4901 GCA_964383515.1 uncultured Acidimicrobiaceae bacterium | reverse complement strand
AAGCGACTCTGGGGTCGTATCGCGTCGGATGCCTTGATCCTCAGTGACGACGACAGGATCGCCGTGTCGTTGCGGGATGGTCACAGGGGCGATCTCCTTGGCGAATATGCCGTTGTCGGTTGCAGCTGCGGCACGTTGGTGGGATCGAGCCGACCATGCGTCCTGATCCTCGCGGGTGATGTGGAGGTCGGCGTTCTTGCGGTCAGACGACTCGCCCATCAGACACGAATCGAACGCGCAGAACAAACCGTCATGGGTCAGGGTGTCGATGAGCGACCCATCTCCATACCGGTAGCCGTAGCGCGCTTTGTCGAGGACGTACGGCGCATTGGTCATGGATTCCATGCCGCCGGCGACGACGAACGTCGATTCGCCCAGCCGAATGTGGTTGGCGGCCTCGGCGATCGATGTCATGCCGGAGAGGCACACTTTGTTGATCGTCATGGCGGGCACCGACATGGATATGCCTCCCTTGGCCGCGGCCTGGCGTGACGTGATCTGTCCCTGGCCTGCTTGGAGGACGTGGCCGAAGATGACCTCGTCGACGTTGGCCGGGTCGAGTGTTGCCCGTTCGAGGGCGTCGGCGATGGCAACACCACCGAGATCCATCGCTGTCAACGTCAGATAGGTTGTGCCGAAGCGGCCGATCGGTGTCCGGGCAATCGAGCAGATGACAGGGTTCATGTCGTCCTTGATGTCGCTGAGACCGATGGTACCGCGCGGCTCACCGTTGACAATCCTGTGTGGGCAGGCTGATCATGGGTTCGGTGCATCCCGCAGCGGTGTGTCGATCGACGTTCGGTACTCGCTGGCAGGTATGGGAGGCAGGTCTCGATAGGGACGTGACGCACCTACCCACTGGCTTTGGTGGATAGGTCGTGGCCTGACGGCGGCGGCAGCAGCCTCGTCGGCTTCGATGCGTGCCACGATCGCCGCGATGGCGGCTGCCTGTTCCTGATCGACGCCGCCGCGGATCTCGAGCCATTCAGCCATCGTGTACCTCCACGAGTTCTACGAGTGTCCCTGCCAGATCCCCAGGGTGGACGAATGCTATCCGATGGCCGCCGCCTCCGATGCGCGGTTCAGCATCGATGAGGTGCACCCCCTCGTCCTCAAGGTGGGCGAGAGCCTTCTCGATGTCCACGACAGCGAAAGCGATGTGATGCAGTCCCTCTCCGTTGCGCTCGAGGAACCGACCAACTGAGGTGTCCGGCTCGAGCGGTTCGATGAGTTGGATGTGCGACCCCCCGACAGCGAGCATCGCTTCGCGCACGCCCTGATCTTCGACGGTCTCAACAGAGGTGGGCGTGACCTTGTACTTGCGCTCGTACTCGGAGAGGGCCGCATCGAGGTCGTGCACGGCGATCGCCACATGATCGATGTTGTAGACGAACATGAGGCAACAGTAGTCAGCAGTAAGACACCATTCAGCGCGCAGACCGTGACAGCGTTACCCGATCAGATGCTGGATGGCTTCGAAGGCGTCTCCAGGGATACGCAGGTCTCCGGTGCCCGTCCCGACCCTGTACCCTGTCTTGCCAGCACCGTGGTAGTCGGAGCCTCCCGTTGCGAGGAGGCCGAGGTCGTGTGCGATCTCGGTGAACGTGTCACGCAGGTCGAGTGAATGCAGTGGATGGTGTGCTTCGATCCCGACAAGCCCGATGGAGGAGAGCTCCTCGAGCACGTGGATGAAGGTATCGCCGTGGATACCCATGGTGAGGGGATGCGCGATCACGGTTGCGCCGCCGCTCGCCCGGGCAAGCTCGATCGCCTCGGTGGCGCTGAGCCGTACCCGCTCCACATACGCAGCGCCGCCATCGTTGAGGAGCCCGTCGAAGACCTGGCTGCGGTCGGCGAAGTACCCCTTGGCGACGAGAGCGTCTGCGATGTGGGGACGCCCCACAGCGGTTCCGCGGGCATGGCCGCACACGTCATCCATGGAGATGTCGTAGCCGAGGCGGGCCAGTTTGTCGATGATCTTCGGGTTCCGTTCGTCCCGTCCCGCGCGTAGCCACTCGAGCCTGTCTTGGAGTGGCCCGGTACCGGGTGCTATGCCGTAGGCCAGCATGTGCATCTTGACCGTGGTGTCATCGTCGATCGAATGATCGACGGACAGCTCCGTGCCGGGGATGAGGGCGATACCAAGGCTGTCTGCGGCGTTCTGTGCATCGTCGATGCCAGAGAGCGTGTCGTGATCCATCAGTGCTGCGCCCTGCAGACCTGCGTCTGCGACGATCCGCAGTAGCTCCTGTGGCGTGTCTGTCCCGTCCGATGCCGTGGAGTGGAGGTGGAGGTCCGCCTTCACCCCGTTCAGGTGATGAGCTTCAGGAGTACGAGGGTCGCGATGAACAGCACCGCATAGCCTGCGTACTTCTTTACCTGGTCGAACTGGTGCTTCCGCCTGGCGGCTTTGGCTTCTTCGGCCCGTTTGCGTTCGCGGTTGGCTTTCTGGCGCGCACGTTTCTCACTGGACATATCGAGAGAATACCCGAACACCACACCTCCTGCAGCTACGGGGTGCATCCCTCGTGTACGGTGGCATGGGTGCGCGACGGGTTCTCCTACACTTCGCGCTATGGCACTCGTCGTTCAAAAGTACGGTGGAACATCCGTTGCGGATGCAGCGCGCATACGCAATGTCGCGCGCCGTATCGTTGAATCCCAACAACAGGGCAATGGCGTTGTTGCGGTTGTCAGCGCGATGGGGAAACGAACCGACGAACTCCTCTCGCTCGCGGACGAAGTCTCTCCCCATCCGCACCCGCGGGAACTGGACATGCTGCTCACCGCGGGTGAGCGTGTCACGATGGCCCTGGTGGCGATGGCGATCGAAGACCTCGGTGTTCCTGCGACGAGTTTCACCGGGTCACAGGCAGGCATCCTCACCACAGGCAAACATGGAAAAGCCGAGATCCTCGAGATCCGCGCGCACCGTGTGCGTGAAGGCCTCGACGACGGCAAGGTCGTGATCGTCGCTGGCTTCCAGGGTGTTGACCCGAACTCGAAGGATGTGACGACACTCGGACGCGGAGGATCAGATGCGACAGCGGTCGCTCTCGCTGCGGCGCTCGGTGCCGATGCCTGTGAGATCTTCACGGATGTCGACGGTGTGTTCACGGCAGATCCGAGGATCGTTCCGGCGGCGCGCAAGCTCGACGATGTCACGTTCGAAGAGATGCTCGAGCTCGCATCGGCAGGTGCGGGTGTGCTGATGCCCCGCTCGGTGGAGTTCGGTAGGAGATTCAACATTCCCATCCACGTCCGTTCGTCGTTCCACGATGGAGAAGGCACCTGGGTCAAGGAGGAAACGATGGAGCAGGCCATTGTCAGGGGCATTGCCCAGCGGACAGATGAAGCGAAGGTCACGGTCTATCAGATGCCGGACACGCCTGGTGTTGCAGCGGCGCTCTTTGAAGGTCTCGCCGATTCTGGCGTGAACGTGGACATGATCGTTCAGAACATATCCCACGACGGCACGACAGATATCAGCTTCACTGTCCCCCTGGTGAGCGTCGAGACTGCAGAAGAACAAGCCTTGAAGATCGCGAACACCGTCGGTGCAGGCGGGGTATCGATCGATCCGGAGATCGCCCGGGTGAGCGTTGTTGGGATCGGCATGAAGACGGAGGCCGGGATTGCTGCGAAGATGTTCCGGCTGCTGTCGGACCGTGGCATCAACATCCAGATGATCTCCACATCCCCCGTCCGGATCTCATGCGTGATCGCTGAAGGTCGCGCGCTCGAAGCTGTCCAGGCGCTTCACGAGGGTCTTGGGCTCGCAGAACCAGGGGTATCGTGAAAACGTTCACCACGCCACACGTTGCCGTCGTTGGAGCGACCGGTGCCGTCGGCACCACCATGATCTCCATTCTCGAAGAGCGCGGGTTTCCGCTTGCCAGTCTCCGGCTCTTGGCGTCGTCGCGTTCAGCAGGGCGTACGATTGCAACCAAATGGGGCGACGTCGTCGTCGAAGACCTTGCGACGGCAGATCCGGATGGCATCGACATAGCCATCTTCTCAGCCGGCAGTGGCCGGTCCAAGGAGTTCGGCCCCCAGTTCGCTGCTGCGGGCGTTGCCGTGATCGACAACTCCTCGGCGTTCCGCATGGATGACGACGTACCGCTGGTCATCGCTGGTGTCAACGACGGCGCCATCGCCGCACACAACGGCATCATCGCC
Source organism: uncultured Acidimicrobiaceae bacterium (assembly GCA_964383515.1). Classification (GTDB taxonomy): domain Bacteria; phylum Actinomycetota; class Acidimicrobiia; order Spongiisociales; family UBA5794; genus JAMBLL01. Next base: position 722 of record CAYLIR010000153.1, on the reverse strand, counting down.
AACCCGAACTGCACCACGATGGTGCTCTTGATGGCTGCAGGTCCGTTGCACGATGCTGTGGGGCTTCGCTCCATGATCGCCACCTCATACCAGAGCGTCTCTGGGTCGGGCCAGACGGGTATGGACGAGCTCGAACGTCAGATGGAGTTCCTCACCAAGGACATCGGGGCGCTGGCTTCTGGCGACTGGGAGGATCCGGGCGGGGACCTCTATCAGCGGCCGATCGCCTTCAACGTACTGCCCCTTGCCGGGTCTATCACCCACGAGGCGTACACAGACGAGGAGTGGAAGCTTGTCAACGAGACCCGCAAGATCCTCGACAGGGCCGATATCGCGGTCGAACCGACGTGTGTGCGGGTCCCGGTCATGGTGGGCCACGGCATCGCAGCGTCGATGTGGTTCGACAGGCCACTCGGAGCAACCGAAGCTGCGGAGATCCTCGCCGACGCCCACGGCGTCCAGGTGTGGGACGACGACAAGGTGCCGACGCCGCTGGATTCGGCCGGTATCGATGACGTGCTCGTCGGCCGCCTCCGTGAAACCATCGGCTTTCCGGGTGGTGTGAGCATGTTCGCGTCTGGAGACAATCTCCGCAAGGGCGCTGCCCTCAACACCATCCAACTCGCCGAGCTTCTTATCGCCCACTGACCGAAAGGGGCTGGAGAACGTCTACTGTGGTGTGAAGTCGAGTGCCGGAGAGACCCATGCCACAGATCGTTGTC
>CAYLIR010000152.1:0-4911 GCA_964383515.1 uncultured Acidimicrobiaceae bacterium | reverse complement strand
CCATTTACGGCCGCCTTGCCCACGCTGGATGTACAGTGGACACGGCAGGAAGTACGGGTCGCGGGGAAGTACACTCACGCCGAACAACCTCATACGACCGGAGACCGTTGGTGCCCGCGGGGCATAAGTCGTCAGACGCCAGCACAGGCCGAACTTCCTCGGAAGCCCCTGACCTCTCCTGTCGGGGGCTTTGGCTTTGTCATCGCCTCAGAGGTAGGAAGCGAAAGTCCGATTTGAGGAGGACGACACATGCCACGACCGGAAAAGGTCCAGGCTGTCGCCGATATCAAAGAGCGTATCGAAGGAGCACAAGCCGTGTTCCTTGCCGAGTACGCCGGTCTTCCGGTCAAGGATCAACAGGCACTGCGACGCGAACTGCGTGCAAACGACGCCGAATTCAAGGTCGTGAAGATGACCCTGGCACGGCGTGCGGCAGGTGACCTCGAGATCGACTCTCTCGACGAACTGTTGCTCGGCCCAACCGGCCTTGCGTTCGCTGATGGAGACCCTGTTGGTGCAGCGAAGGTCCTCAAGGACTTCGCCAAGAGTCACAGCGTGTTCGTGATCAAGGGCGGTCTGCTCGGAGACGAATTCCTCTCACCTGAGAAGATCTCCGAACTTGCCGATATCGAGCCGCGTGAGGTTCTCCTCGCGAAGATCGCTGGTGCGATGAAGGCTCCGATGGCGAACCTTGCTGGATTGCTTGCTGCACTTCCTCGCAACGCCGCATCCGTCTTCAAGCAGCTGCTTGAGAAGAAGGAAGCAGGAGCGTTCGTTGAGCCAGTGCCAACAGCTGAAGAAGAGCCACACGCCGAGAGCGCCGAAGCGACACCGGAGCCCGCGTCCGAAGCCGTCGATGAGGCATCCGCACCAGCAGACGACGCCGGAACGGACGATGCTGAGGTCGCGGCCGATTCTGGAGAGACCGAAGACCCGATAGCGGCAGATGTCGAAGCATCAGAAGATGCTGAAGAAGAAACCGAAGATCAGGCCGACGAGGCGTCCGAAGACGCCGAGGAGGAATAACCATCGCCAAGACAACAACAGAAGAGTTGCTTGCGGCATTCGAGGAGATGACGGTTCTCGAGATGTCCGAGTTCCTCAAAGCATTCGAAGACAGGTTCGAGGTAACCGCTGCTGCACCGGTAGCTGTTGCAGCTGTCGCCGCCGGTGACGACGCGGCAGCCGAGGTCGAGGAGCAGGACGAGTTCGACGTCGTGCTCACCGGCCCTGGCGAGAAGAAGATCCAGGTGATCAAGGAGGTTCGTGCCTTGACGAGTCTGGGGCTCAAGGAAGCCAAGGCACTCGTGGACGATGCCCCATCGCCCATCCTCGAAGGTGTCGACAAGGAGACAGCCGAGAAGGCGAAAGAAGCGCTCGAAGCTGCCGGCGGAGACGTCGAGCTCAAGTAGCCAAGCGGTACCCAGTGTCTGACATCGGGCACGCCGACAGAAGGGGAGCGGTGAGAACCGTTCGCCTTCTGTCGCGTCATGGCCGCTGTCTCGCGTTCGACGACCGGAGATGCTTGATGGCTCGTATCGGATCGGCGGATTGCTTGAACATTCTGGCCTGAGCGTGTATCCTGGCAACCACAGTTGAACACTTTCCATGACAATCCGCCCAGCACGGACGGGGTAGCTGTGTGCTATCCCCAGTTTGTGCTATCCTGACGCATTCGCCATCACTTGCTCCGCGCGATCCGCGCCTTGCACTATCTATATGAGGAGGACTCGCGTTGTCCCGTGCGCGTTCCAACAGGCTCTCATTCGCAAAGATCCCCGAGGTCCAGGAGATCCCCGATCTCCTGGATATCCAGAGGGAGTCGTTTGAGGCCTTCTTAAAGACCGGCTTGAAGCAGATGTTCGATGAGGTCTCCCCCATCGAAGATTTCACCGGCAACCTTGCCCTCGAGCTCACCGATCATCGGTTCGACGAACCCCCGCTTTCCATAGAGGAAGCGAAAGACCGCGACACGAACTACGCAAGGCCGTTGTACGTGACCGCCAGGTTCCTCAACAAGGAAACCGGCGAGATCAAAGAGCAGCAGGTGTTCCTCGGCGACTTCCCGATGATGACCCGCAACGGGACGTTCATCATCAACGGCACGGAGCGTGTGGTCGTCAGCCAGCTTGTCAGGAGCCCCGGTGTCTACTTCGATGTGACGAGGGACAAGACGACGGGTCGACCGACGTATGCATGCAAGGTCATCCCCGGACGCGGTGCATGGCTCGAGTTCGACATCGACAAGAAAGAGACGATCGGTGTGCGCGTGGATCGCAAGCGTCGCCAGTTCGTCACGACGTTCCTGCGCGCGCTTGGCATCGCGGAGACGGATGAAGAGATCATCGAGGTGCTGGGTGACTCGCCACTCGTGCGCAACACGCTCGAGAAAGACCCAACATCGACCAAGGACGAAGCACTGCTTGACCTCTATCGCAAGCTCCGCCCGGGCGAGCTGACCACGATCGAATCAGCGCGGAGCCTCATCAAGACACTGTTCCGCACACCGAAGCGGTACGACCTCACCAGAGTCGGCCGATACAAGCTGAACCAGAAGCTCGGTGGTGACGCAACGATCGAGATGCTCGACAACTTCAAGGCATCCGAACAGGGCCTCTTGACCGATGATGACATGGTCAAGACCATCAAGTACCTCATGGGGCTGCACGAAGGTGCAGAGGGCTTCAGAGTCGACGATATCGACAACTTCCAGAACCGCCGTATCCGCACGGTCGGCGAGCTGATCCAGAACCAGATCCGTGTCGGGTTGACACGCCTCGAGCGTGTCGTACGTGAACGCATGACCACGCAGGACCCAGAGGCCATCACGCCACAGACCCTGATCAACATCCGGCCCGTCGTGGCGTCGATCAAGGAGTTCTTCGGTACCTCTCAGCTCAGCCAGTTCATGGATCAGCCGAACCCGCTTGCGTCGATCACCCATCGGCGGCGCCTTTCTGCACTCGGTCCGGGCGGCCTGTCCCGTGAGCGAGCAGGGTTCGAGGTTCGCGACGTCCATCCGTCTCACTATGGGCGTATGTGTCCGATCGAGACCCCAGAGGGCCCGAACATCGGTCTCATCGGTTCGCTTGCTTCTTTCGCACGCGTCAACCGGTTCGGTTTCATCGAGTCGCCGTATCGCAGAGTCGAGAACAACAAGGTGACGGAGCATGTCGACTACTTGACCGCTGCCGCTGAGGAAGGTCATGTGATCGCTCAGGCGAACGCACCGCTCAACCCCGACGGCTCCTTTGCGAACGAGTATGTGCTCGTGCGGAAGACCGGCGGCGGGATCGACAACGTGAGGGCGACCGAGGTCGACTATATGGACGTCTCCCCGAAGCAGGTCGTGTCTATCGCGACGGCGTTGATTCCCTTCCTCGAGCACGACGATGCGAACCGCGCACTCATGGGTTCGAACATGCAGCGCCAGGCCGTGCCGCTCATCACCTCTGATGCCCCCCTCGTAGGCACCGGGATGGAGGATCGCGCAGCCAAGGACTCCGGCGAAGTGGTCGTCTCCCCGGTCGATGGCGAGGTCGTCTCCGTGACAGGTGTCGAGATCGTCGTGAAGGAGGCAGGTTCGAACAAGAAACATGTCTTCGCCTTGGACAAGTTCGAGCGGTCGAACCAGGGCACCTGCATCAACCAGAAGCCGATCGTCTCTGAAGGCGACAAGATCAAGAAGGGCGACGCGCTCGCCGACGGTGCTTCCACGGACGGTGGCGAACTCGCGCTCGGGCGCAACCTCATGGTCGCGTTCATGCCGTGGGAAGGCCACAACTACGAGGATGCGATCATCATCTCTGAGCGTCTCGTCAAAGAAGACATCCTCTCATCGATCCACATCGAGGAGCATGAGATCGAGGCACGAGACACGAAACTCGGCGCCGAAGAGATCACGCGTGATATCCCGAACGTGGCCGAAGAAGTGCTCATGAACCTCGATGACCGGGGCATCATCCGCATTGGGGCCGAAGTCGGCCCCGGTGACTATCTCGTCGGCAAAGTCACACCGAAGGGTGAGACGGAGCTGACGCCTGAAGAGCGCCTGCTGCGCGCGATATTTGGCGAGAAGGCACGCGAGGTCAGGGATGTATCGCTCAAGGTCCCACACGGTGAATCCGGCAAAGCGATTGCGGTCAAGGAGTTCTCTCGCGACGACGGGTACCCGCTGTCTCCAGGGATGAATGAACTCGTGCGGGTGTACGTTGCCAAACAGCGCAAGATATCTGCAGGGGACAAGCTCGCGGGACGCCACGGGAACAAGGGTGTCATCGCGAAGGTGCTTCCTGAAGAGGACATGCCGTTCTTCGAGGATGGGACACCCGTCGATATCGTGCTGTCACCGCTCGGTGTGCCGTCACGTATGAACCTCGGACAGGTACTTGAGACCCATCTGGGATGGGCGGCAGCAGTGGGATGGGACGCCTTCGACGACCTTGAGAGCGCGGCTTCGGTTGGAGCAGAGCCGTGGACGCACATCGCAACGCCGGTGTTCGACGGAGCGCGCGAGGACGAAGTCCTCAACGTGCTTCGCCACTCGAAGGTCAACCGCGACGGGGTTCAGCTGATCAACGAGGAGGGCAAAGGGCAACTCTACGACGGGCGCACCGGCCTTCCGTACGACTCCCTGATCACGGTCGGGTACATGTACATCTTGAAACTCGTGCACCTCGTCGACCACAAGATCCACGCTCGCTCGACGGGACCGTATTCGATGATCACCCAGCAGCCGCTCGGTGGCAAGGCCCAGTTCGGTGGCCAGCGCTTCGGTGAGATGGAAGTGTGGGCACTTGAGGCGTACGGCGCTGCCTACGCACTCCAGGAACTGCTGACGATCAAGTCTGACGATGTCCGTGGACGCGTCAAGGTATACGAGGCGATCGTCAAGGGTGAGAACATCCCCGA
>CAYLIR010000151.1:0-4932 GCA_964383515.1 uncultured Acidimicrobiaceae bacterium | reverse complement strand
ACCCTTGTAGACGATGGAGCCTTCGGTGATCGTATAGCTTGGATGGCCGAGAAGCACGTTGGCGAGTGTCGACTTGCCCGATCCGTTCGGGCCCATGATCGCGTGGGTCTCTCCGCGGTTGACAGTGAGGTCCACACCTTTGAGGATCTCGGTGTCTTCTACCGACGCGTGCAGGTTGTCTATGACGATCAAGGGATTTTCCAACATGGCCATAAGCGTAATAGACGTGGGGCAGGTAACTCCGGGCGTTCAGGTGCCCATGAGTGACCCGAACACCGCCTCGAGATCGCTGTGTTCGATATCACCCAGCGGGGAGATGTTCTGCACGTAGTAGCGGCTGACACCCCACGATTCCATCTGTTCGATGGCAGCCGACGGTTGACCGACAATGCCATGCGGCACGCAGCGATCGTCGAGGAACGCCGCGTACGCGTCGGCCGAGAGATCGCGTTTCGCTCCGCGTCGTGCGAGTGCTGAACGGTGCTCGTGTGCGGTTGGGTAGATGAATGCTGGGCCAGCGAACGAGATCATGATGCCATCGGGATCCCTTCCCGATTCGATCGCCGAGCGTCGCATGACGTCCGCGCGCTGGTCGAACGAGTTGCGGTCGGTCACGAACAGGTTGTACTCGTCAGCGAAAGCGCCCGCGAGGCGTGGTGTCTTGGCAGGGCCATCGCCACCGACGACGATGGTGAGACCATCCGATGCCGCCGGGCTGATCGAAGGGTGATCCAAGGAGTAGAAGACACCGTCGGTCGTTCCGCCTCCTGCGAACACGGTCGAGATGAAGGCGAGCGCCTCCTCGAGTCTGTCGAACCGTTCTCCGAGTGGAGGAAGGTCGAGTCCGAATGCGTCGTGCTCCGATTGCATCCAGCCTGTTCCGACGCCGAGGCTGAATCGACCACCGGAGATCTCATCGAGGGTAGTTGCCGCTTTCGCCATGATCGCTGGATGCCGGAATGTGATCGGCGACACGAGCGTGACCAGCCGGATCGTCGACGTTTCCACAGCAACGCCCGCAAGCGAGGTGAGCGCGTCCGTAGCATCCGCGGTGTGGTCCCTGTGGAGATAGTGGTCCGAACGGGCGAACGCATCCAGGCCGAAGTCTTCCGCCCACCGTGCGAGGTCGACGAGTTGTGCGTAGCTTCCGCCCATCTGCGGCTCGACGAACAGTCCGAACTCCATCGTTCCCGTCCTCCTACCAGCCGCGTTCGATCCAGGATGCAAGCGCTGGGCGTTCCGCCCCGATCGTGGTCGCTGCCCCGTGGCCGGGGAAGACGGTGGTCTGATCGGCCAGCGTGAAGAGCTCCTGTTCGAGGGAGTTGATGATCGCCGGGAACGAACTGTGGTCGAAGCGGGTCGCTCCGGGACCACCTGGGAACAGAGTGTCTCCCGTGAAAACGATGCCCGGGAGCAGCAAACAGACCGAGCCCGGTGTATGGCCTGGGGTGTGCACAACGGTTGCGACGGTCGCTCCGATAGGTAGCGGGCCGGTCACGATGGGGGCATCGGCCTCCTTGGCCGCAATGGGCTCGTCGAGTGGATGCAGCATGAACGGGGCGCCCAACGCCTCGGGCACCGCGGGCACCGCCTGATGGTGGTCCCAGTGCCCGTGGGTTGTGAATACGCCGGAGACGGGGGCCTCGTCTACGAAGTCGATGATCGTGTCGGGGTCGTCGGCGGCATCGATCAGCAGTGACAGGCCCGATTCGGTGTCCGTGATCAGATACACGTTGTTGTTCGCGGGGCCAACGACGATGCGTGAGGCGGTGAAACCTTCGCCGCGGAAGATGACATCGCGCATCGGATCAGTGCAGCGCGTTGAGCGTCTGCTCGAGCTGGTCTGTGGTGAGTTCGCCGGACGTCCGCATCGCGACGGTTCCATCCGAGTTCAGAAATACCCAGTACGGGAACCCTCCAGCACCATAGGCGAGGTGCGCTGAGCCGTCCGCGTCGTCCACGATGACCGGCACTTCCCATCCTTCTGTATCGAGCCACTCCGACGGAGGGAAGTTGGTTCCCGTCGGGCGCACAGCGGTGCTCACCGAGTAGAGGTCGACGTCGGCGTTGCCTCCCGTACTGTCGAGCCACGCTTGCACCCGGGGAACCTCCTGTTGGCAGTGGGGGCACCAGTGGGCGACAAAGACGATGGCCTTCGCACGGCCGTCATCAGTGATCGACACGGGGTTTCCTGCGAAGTCCTCGCCCGACAGTGACGGTGGTGTCAGCCCATTGGCGCTCGTGTCCTGCACAGCCTGCTGGGGCATGAGGGGCAGCGATACTCCGTCGATAGCCACCGCTGCGGTTTGATCTTCGAGCGTGACCAACCCACCACTGGGATTCAACAGGAACACAGCGATGAGCGCCAGCAGGGCTACACCTCCGACGATGCCCAGGATGAGCGGCATGTTGTTCCGCGGAGCGTTCGATCCAGTGCTTGTCTTCGCGTTCGTCGGCGTCTTGCCGCCTGCCATGATTGCCCCCTCGAGCGATGTCTTGTGTGTGTCGGTGTATGACGTGGAAACGTTAGATGGTGCTTCGGGAGTTCCTGTAGCCCGCCCAGACCAGTGCAAGGATCAGGAGGAACGCCGAGAGCGCCATGTAGGGAATCGTAACGAAGCCGAACACCTTGATGTACGGGGCGCTGCACGGTGGCCCGACGGCAGCACAGGCGCCCGAATCGAGGCTCGGCCACTGTTGCATGGCTCTGTGCCATGTGGCAAGGGCAGCTCCGATGACTGCCAGGCTCGCGATGTAGAGGCGTGCGTGAGCATCGTGCTTCCAGGCCGCAAGCAAAGCGATGAGCGCGATGGGATACATCGCAATGCGCTGGTACCAGCAGAACTTGCAGGGGATGAGGTGGACGATGTCCGACAGATAGAGGCTTCCAAGCGTTGCGGCGAGTGCGACGATGCCTGCAAGCCACGTCGTTGTCCCTCGCAGGAAGTCGAATGGGCTCTCCTCCTTGCCAGAGCCAGCGATGCCGACGACAACGATGCCGATCGTTGCTACGTTCGCTGCGAGCGCGAGGATGGCGAAGAACAACCGCATGTTCTCGAATGCCATCGTACCTCCCTCTGTTCACGGGCACGGTAGCCGCACGGCAACGGTAGTCCACGATGACAACACCGGCATGCGCCCTACGCTGCTGTGCATGAATGGCCCGTTGTTCTTCGCTGTGATGATCGGCGTCGTCGTGGCGTTCGGAGCAGCGATGTTCTGGCAGGAATCGAAACGGATGGTGAGCCCCGAGGCGATATACGGGGTTGAGGACTCGATCGTGTACATATGGGAGTCGCTCGGCGAGAACACACGGGGCCTGAACAAGGAGGACGTCCGAAGGATCCTGGAGTGGGAGATGTTCTATCTGCAGCAACCCGACCTGTGGGAAGGTGACGGGCATCCCGTGGTCGGGGGCGAAGCTGCAGCCGCATTCGCCCAAGAGAAGTCGCTCCAGTCGGGGAAGCCATACGAGCCAGAGCAGATCTACGCGGTACTCGACCTGCAAGCGGCCTATCTCCAAGCCATTGGCGCGATCGGTGATCCGGCGGACCCTTCCGAACTGGAGTGATCTGATGCGCCGCTCGGTGCTGGGACCATCGGCCGGTCTGGTGCATCTCGGCCAAGGCGATACAGAGACAGCGCATACCGGAGACGGCGTCGCACAGGTGCTCGCCCTCAGAGACGATGGGGACAGCCCAGCATCGGGAACGAGCGACACGATGCGCGAGCAGCGGTATCGTCGGGTAGGACGGAGGTACGCCTATGGCACGCATCAGACGGTTCGAAGCACATCGCTATGTTGGTACCAGGGATGACATGAAGGTCTACGATTGCGATGACCCTGCACAGTTCGCCGTGCTGCACGAGCGCGTCGAGGCAGCGGACCTCATCGATGCGAAACTGCTCCAATCGTTCGCTCCCGACAACCTCGCAGATGCCCGCAATCGGGGCTTCCACGTTGCATAGCGGCCGTTGTCGTAGGAGACGTCGTTGTCGTGGTCGACGAACGGGTTCTTGGCGCCGACGATGATCCTGTGCCGTGCAGGAGCGAACGCTGACGGATCGGGCAAGGGCGAACTGCGTGTGCTCGCCACCGGGGGAGCGATGCCCGCATGCGGCACCTGTGATCGTGTTGAGCTATGCCAGCGCAGTGCGGCTGCCGCTCCGAACGGCCATCCGCAGATGCCTTGTGCCGGCTCTCCGAACTCGGCGGCTGCGGACGTTGCAGCAGCGATGTCCGCCTGTTCGCCGCAGCCGTTGCCGAAGGGTCGCCTCGAAGCCCCGACCCCGCGGAAGCTGCACCGGACGACCCGGTACCCGACATCAGGCGCGTAGCGCGATCGCGATCAGAAGCGGTGCGTGCATCGAGCCACCATGGAGGGGATGGGGGTGGCACAGCACCGCGGTGCCGATGGGCGCCGCAGGCTCGTCGATGGTCGCTTCGAGCGTGTTGCCGTCGTCTGTGGTGAACGCTGCGTTCACAGAGTCGCGAACCACAACGCAGTGGCTGCGAGGATGACCAGGCCAGCGGCGAGGGAAGCGAGGATGAGGTACCTGGTCTGCACGCAGCAAGACTATCGAAAACAGGGGACATGTCTCTCGATGTGTTCCACGGCAGCATGGCGTGGTACGCCGCACTATTCTCTGTGTGTTACCGAGTCCCTGGAGCTGTCTCTGCATGTACGACATCGCCATCATCGGTGGGGGGCCAGGCGGATACGCCTCCGCACTGTACGCCCACAACTTCGGTCTTTCCGTCGTCCTGATCGAGAAGAACCGTGTTGGAGGCACATGCCTCCTGCGGGGATGCATCCCTGCTAAGGCCTGGATCCAGTCAGCGCACGTCTATGCAACGGTTTCGGGTGCCGACGAGTTCGGTGTCGACACCTGGGGGAATGGTCACCTCAATGCGACGGTCCCGGCCGCTGG
>CAYLIR010000150.1:0-4944 GCA_964383515.1 uncultured Acidimicrobiaceae bacterium | reverse complement strand
TGGTGGCAACGGTGATGGCGCCAGGCATTCCTGCCTGGGCGATGATGTGGGCTTCACGCTCGTGCTGCTTGGCGTTGAGAACCTCGAACTTGACTCCCCTGCGCTTGAGCGTTGCCGCGAGCCGCTCGGACTTCTCGATCGATACCGTACCGACGAGGACGGGCTGGCCAGCCTCGTGGCGTTCGATGATATCCTTGGACAGCGCCGCGAACTTGTTGTCCTCATCGACATAGACGAGGTCGGGCTGGTCGATCCTGGCGATCGGCCTGTTCGTCGGGATGACAACGACTTGGAGTCCATAGATCTCCACGAATTCGCCCTCTTCGGTGACAGCGGTACCCGTCATGCCTGCAAGCTTGTCGTACATACGGAAGTAGTTCTGGAGGGTGATCGTTGCGAGCGTCTGGTTCTCTTCCTTGATCGCAACGCCTTCTTTGGCTTCGATGGCCTGGTGGAGGCCTTCGGAGTATCTTCTCCCTTCGAGCACACGGCCCGTGAACTCGTCGACGATCAGCACCTGGCCATCCCTCACCAGATAGTCGACATCCCTTTGGTAGAGCACCTTCGCCTTGAGCGCCACATCCAGATGATGGATGAAGTCGACGTTGGAATGGTCATAGAGGTTCTGCACACCAAGCATCTCTTCGACCCTGGTCACACCTTCTTCGGTCGTATAGACCTGTCGCTTCTTCTCATCGAACTCATAGTGATCGTTGAGACGGAGCCTTTCGGCGATCCGTGCGAAATCCGAATACCATTTTCCTGTCTCACCGACACGCCCTGAGATGATGAGCGGGGTGCGCGCCTCATCGATGAGGATGGAGTCGACCTCATCAACGATCGCGTACGCATGCCCGCGTTGGACCATGTGGGCGGGGTTCATGGTCATGTTGTCGCGCAGGTAGTCGAAGCCGAATTCGTTGTTGGTCCCGTAGGTGATGTCGGCCGCGTACGCAGGTCTGCGTTCTTCAGGCGTCATCCACGCCTGGATGAGGCCGACTTCGAGTCCGAGGAAGCGGTGGATGCTGCCCATCCACTCCGCGTCACGACTTGCGAGGTAGTCGTTGACGGTCACAAGATGCACGCCCCCGCCCCCGAGAGCATTGAGATATGCAGGCATCGTCGAGACAAGCGTCTTGCCTTCACCCGTCTTCATCTCGGCGATCATGCCCCGATGCATCGCTGCCGCACCGACGATCTGGACGTCGTATGGTTCTTCACCGAGGACTCGCCACGCAGCTTCGCGCACCGTCGCGAGCGCGTCCACCTCGACATCGTCAAGTGTCTCGCCGCCAGCGACACGCTCCCGCAGCCAATCGGTGCGTGCAGCGAGCTCTGCGTCCGAGAGTCCCTTCATCTGAGGCCGCAATTCGTTCACACGGCTTGCTACGGCCTGGAGTTCCTTGAGCCTCTTGCCCTCGCCAACGCGGAGCACCTTATCGAAAATGGACATGGTTCCTCAAGCATACGGGGGAACTCGCATTCCTGAACCACCGACGTGCAAACTCCGGGCGAAGCGAGGAGGCAGGCTGGGTCACGCTGGTTCGATCAGCCCCACATTTCCATCCCTGCGGTTGTAGACGACACAGTGCTTGTCCGATTCCGCATCGAGGAAGAAGAAGAAGGCGTGGCCGAGCATCTCCATCTGCAGCGCAGCTTCTTCAGCCGTCATGGGCTTCATCTCGAAGCGTTTGACCCGGACGATCTTTCCCTGCTCCGGGTCGTCGTCGGCATCGTCGCTGCGGCTCTCTTCTGCGGGAACGCGCTTGTGCGCTGCAATCCGGTTCCTTTGGATCAGCCGTTCTTTGAGACGACGCAGTTGGCGCTCGTACTTGTCTGTGGCAATGTCGAGCGCCGTCTTGGCGTCCGGTGCCTCTGCTTCGATCCGCACGATATGGCCTGCTGCACTCGAGGTGATCTCCACCTTGAACCGTTCGTTCGCCAGCCGCGGGTTGTGCCTTTCCGTGAACTCGACGTCCACCATGTCGATGTTGTCGAAGATCCGTGCTGCATGCGTTATCTGCTCTGTCACGATCTCCTTGATCTTGTCAGTCAGTTGCATGTTCCTACCGTGGATACGAACGGTCACCCGTGCTCCTCTCTTGTGGGACTCCTGTTGAGGCGCGCCGAACCAGCGGCCATGCAGGCTGGACTCGTTGGGACGGTGACTGCGCGGCGGGTGCTCCATCGCCTCTCGTCCGGCGCTTCTCCGCCACGTCACCTCCCGCCTGTGAAGCCACGTCGGCTCCTGCTCCCATCCTACCCGCTGCTGTCGCGACGAGGAACGTGTACGTTGCTGGTTCGATCGCACACCCGGCCGAAGTGAGCGTGGAGCCTGTCGTGAGCACATCGTCGACGAGGACTGCACCACCAGGGACAGGTGAACGTGCCCGGAACGCAACGGGAGTGCGCCCCGCACGCGGCGCTCCGGCACGCCGTCGCCACCACAGTGGTGGAACGAGCACGTCGTAGACCGGAAGGTCGACGATGCGAGCGAGCGATCGGCTCAGCACGTATGCCTGATCGATCCCGAACCCGACGTTGCGCACGAACGAGCGCCGCACAGGCACAAGCGAAGTTGCCTGATTCGGGATACGACGCGCCATGGCACGCGCCAGAAGATCACCTGCAGCAACCGAGCGGCGGTACTTCAGATTGTGCACGAGACGCGCTGCGGTGCCCGTATGTTCGAACGCAACACCGACGTGCACACCCGACACGACACGGTCGTGTGTGACAGCCAACCCGCGTTCGCAGGTGGCGCAGAGCGGCCTTCCTGGTTTCGCACACGCGATGCACAGCATCGCGCGAACATATCACCTACCGGCGACAGAACCCGATAGGGGAAGGCTCAGGTCCCGTGCTGCCAGGACCCAAGGTACTCCACCTGTTCGTCGGTGAGTAGCTCAAGGCCAGCACCCATCGCTTCGAGCTTGAGCCTCGCAACCGTTTCGTCGAGCTCATCGGGAAGCGTGTACACCTTCGCTTCGAGCGTATCTGCGTTCTCGATGATCCACTCTGCGGCAAGCGCCTGATCGGCGAACGACATATCCATCACGTCGGCCGGATGCCCCTCGGCGGCACCGAGGTTCACGAGTCTGCCCTCAGCAACGACGAGGATGCGGCGCCCGTCAGGAAGGACGAACTCCTCAAGATTGTCGCGCAACACTCTGCGCGATACCGCCATCTCGTCGAGCGCCACCAGGTCGAGTTCGACATCGAAATGGCCAGCATTCGCGATGATCGAGCCGTCTTTCATCTTGGCGAAGTGCTCCGCCCTGAAGACGTGGATGTTGCCCGTAGCGGTGATGAACACGTCACCGGCCTCTGCGGCGTCTTCACCGGTCAAGACCCGGTGGCCTTCCATCGCTGCTGCGACCGCGCGCACAGGGTCGACCTCCGTGACGATGACATCGGCGCCGAGGCCCTTGGCCCTGGTAGCGATTCCCCAGCCGCAATCGCCGAAACCGGCAACGACAACCCTGCGCCCGGCGAACAGGATGTTCGATGCCCGTAAGATCCCGTCGAGGCTCGACTGTCCCGTGCCGTGCCGGTTGTCGAAGAGATGCTTCGTCGCTGAATCATTGACCGCCACGATCGGGTACCGCAAGACACCGTCGGCCTCCATCGCTTTGAGTCGGATGACGCCCGTCGTCGTCTCTTCCATCCCACCGATGATCGGCTGGTCTGTGCGTTCCCTGTGCAGCACGGTCGTTGTGTCTGCTCCGTCATCGAACACGATGTGGGGGTTCGTGTCCAAGATGGCGTTGATGTGCTCGTAGAACGTTTCGTCGCTCTCTCCCCGCACCGCATACGTCGGGATGCCGGCATCGACAAGGGCGGCGGCCACATCATCCTGGGTCGACAGCGGGTTCGACGCGCACAAGACGACTTCTGCGCCACCAGCGACGAGCGTCAACATCAGGTTCGCCGTCTCCGTTGTGACATGCATACATGCCGCGATCCGGTAGCCAGCAAGCGGCTGCTCTTCCTCGAACCGTCTCATGATCGCTGCGAGGACAGGCATGCGCCGCGCAGCCCACTCGATGCGTAGGTGTCCTTCAGCGGCGAGGCCGATGTCCGCAATGTCATAGTCCATGTGGTCCTCCGAAACGTGGGCGGTCGATGCGTAAGCGTACTGCGCTCGCGCATCGCCGTTTCGCTCCATGCGCCTCTACGCTTCGCGTACGTACCACAGCAACGACGGAGTGCGCATGTCAGCAAGGACCGACAAACCATGGGGCTACGAGCTCCTGTGGAGCCACACAGACCACTACGCAGGCAAGATCATCCACATCGACCCTGGATGCAGGCTCAGCCTGCAGTACCACGACCAGAAGCACGAGTCTGTGCTGGTGCTCTCGGGGACACTGCTACTCCATCTCGGCCAGGGAGACGAGGCCAGGATCGTCGAGCTCGAACCCGGCGCGTCCCACGACATACCCGCCGGTGACATCCACCGATTCGCTGCTCCGGAGCACACAGGCGTTGAGATCATCGAAGTATCCACCCCCCATCTCGATGATGTCATCCGGCTCGAGGACGACTACAACCGGGCGGACACCACCCCGTAGCCTCCTGATACGCACCTGAGACCCCAGCAGGATACCCGATCAGGTGGCGCGCTCTGCCTCCTCGATGAGCATCACGGGGATTCCCTGGCGTACGGGATACGCAAGGGCGCATTCGCCACAGACGAGCGCTGGCGGGTCCACACGTTCAGCGAGCTCCCCTCCGCATGCGGGGCACTGCATGATGGCGAGCAGCTTCTCATCGATCAGCGTTGCGTTCTCACTCATACGTACTCCTTGATGATAGCTTCCACCCTACCGACGAGCTCGTCGACATCGGATGCAGACGGAGCTTCCACATTGAGACGGAGCACGGGTTCCGTATTCGACAGCCTCAGGTTGAACCAACGATCCCCGAGATCAACCGTCAACC
>CAYLIR010000149.1:0-5004 GCA_964383515.1 uncultured Acidimicrobiaceae bacterium | reverse complement strand
CGGCCGCCTGGTGCGCTCCCGTGTATCCCTGACCTGCCGTGGCGGCGATGATGACGGCGTCGACGTCACCGTTGATGAGGGCCTGGACCGCCACGCCGAACTGGTCGTACGCGTCGATCCGGGAGTCTCCGCCGAGCAGATCGACGGCGAGTTCATAGTTGCTGGTTCCGACCTGCGTGCCGAGTCGGTAATCGCCTGCGACGAATTCGTCGAGGGAGCCGAAACGATCCTCATCGCTCCGGACCATCAGCTTCTGCTCGATGACCATGTACGGGTCGGAGAAGTCGACGACTTCCTTGCGGTCCTCGGTGATCGAGATGCCGTCGGCAGCGGTGTCGTAGACGCCCTGGCCCGTCTCTTCGATGACCGCTGGCCATCCTGCCTCGACGAAGACGGGATCACAGCCGATCCTGGTGCAGATCTCTGCCCAGATGTCGTAGTCGAAACCCTGTGCTGTGCCGTCTTCGATGAAGTTGAAAGGCGTGTACGCGTTCTCGACGCCGATCTTCACCTCACCGATGCTCTCAACGGCTGTGTCCGTTGTCGAGGCGGTGGTGTCGTCGCCAGCCGTTGTCGTTGCGGTGGTGTCGTCGCCAGCCATCGTCGTTGCGGTGGTGTCGCTGCTAGCCATCGTCGTCGCTGTCGTATCGCCGCTGGCTGCGGTGGTCGATGTCGTATCGTCGGGACTGCTCGCACAAGCGGCAGCGACGAGTGCGATCGCCGCAGCGACGGTCATGAGTCGTAGTGTTCGTTTCATTGGGGGTCATCCTCCATAGTCATGCGCGTGAGCGCGTTGGTACGGTAGCGGATTCTGGCGGAATTCGGTCTCCATGTCGATACCACCCATATCCGCGGAGCGATGGACGGGAACTCGGCGCCGTTCGCGTCCTAGAGTTCAACGGTGCACCAAAAGACCAAGATCATCGCAACGCTCGGGCCTGCCACGGACTCGAGGGACACCATCGCGAAGCTCATCGACCGTGGCATGAACGTCGCCCGCTTGAACTTCTCCCACGGCGATCACGGAGACCACGAGCGGGTCTTCAACCTGGTGCGGGCCGTTGCTGAGGACCTCGGCGCGCCGGTTGCCATCATGCAAGACATCCAGGGCCCCAAGATCCGCGTCGGGACGTTCCCAGACGGGTCCGTCGAGATCGTCAAGGATTCCACCGTGACACTGCATCCGGGGGAGGCTGTGGGGGATGCTGAGAACATCCACATCGCCTATCTCGATGATGTGGACATGGACGTTGGCGGGAAGATCGTCCTCTCGGACGGGCTGATCGAACTGGAAGCCGCCGATGTGTCGCCTGCGAAGATCGTCGCGACGGTCACCGACGGCGGCCTGCTGCGCGACCACAAGGGCGCATCCTTCCCCGGAGCACATACGCAGATCCCGATCGTGACTCCCAAGGACATCGGCGACCTCGAGTTCGGGGCACGCCTCGGTGTCGACTACGTCGCGGCGTCGTTCGTCAACCGAGGGGCGGACGTTGACACGGTGCGCGAGGTCATCGGCGACACACCGGTCATCGCCAAGATCGAAACCGTGACGGGGTTGCGGAACCTCGATGAGATCCTCGAAGTCGCTGCTGGCGCGATGGTGGCGCGGGGCGACCTCGGCGTCGAGCTCTCGATCGAGTCCGTGCCGAGAGCACAGAGCGATATCGTACACCGAGCGAACGCTGCCGGTCGGTTGTCGATCGTCGCGACGGAGATGCTCGAATCGATGATCTCGAACCCGAGGCCGACGAGGGCGGAAGTCTCCGATATCTACCAGTCGGTGCTCGACGGTGCAGATGCTGTGATGCTCTCTGCCGAGACGGCGGTAGGGAAGTACCCGACGCGAGCGGTCCGCTACATGGCGAAGATATGTCGGGAAGCGGAGCGTTCGTCAGCGTATGGCCGAGCGTTCGGTGTGCAGCGGCTCGAACACGAAGGCAGGTTCGCTGTGGCCACCGCCGAGGCAGCCGTGGATACCGCTGAACGCCTCGGCATCGAGACGATCGTGGCCTTCACCGAGTCGGGTACCTCCGCGAGGCTGATCGCCAAGTACCGCCCGCACGCCGATATCCGGGCCTTCACGCCTGAGCCGGACACGTACCGCAGGATGGCGATGTACGGAGGGGTGAACGCGATCCTGGTCGAGCGCGTCCCCTCGACCGACGACATGCTCGAGCGAGCGGTATCGGAACTGCTCCGCCGTGGCATCGTCACACCTGGCGATGGTGTTGTCATCGTCGCTGGCGTGCCGATGAACCAGCGGTCATCGACGAACCTGATGAAGCTCCACGTTGTTGGTGAGACGAACAAGCTCATCGCCAACCCTGAGGACCCGGACGCGTCGTAGCGTCAGCACCCACCAGATGTGAGCAACACCGGCGGCATCGTCGGCCTACACTTGCCCGGTCCATCGGGCATCAGGAGGACGCGTGGGACAGCGGATCGAGATCAAGGGCATCGAAACGATCGACGACGTGGTCATCGTCACGACGGACCGGAGCTTGACGAGCCAGGACGGTGAGGGATACGACGCTCTGGCGGACGCAGAGGAAGGTGACTCTTTCGCTGCTGAGCTCGCGTCTCGGTTGTTCGCTGCAGATGAAGCGATCGAACGGGTGTACATCGCTTCGAACATGCTCGTGGTGAAACGCAGCGGTGGATGGGACGACGCAGCCATTGCAGGCTTGTCCGACATCGTGGGAGGGTTGTTCGTCTTCTACCCTTCCCCGTAGCACACGGCAGCGCTCCCCTGCGGTGCCGTCGAGCCCCTACCCGGGGGAGTAGCTGCCTACGGTGAGCGTTATCGTCGTTCCAGGGTCGACGACAACCCCGCGTTCGTGACTCTGTCTGAGCACGATGTTGTCCTGTGCAGCATCGGCGACGTTCTCGGGCGCCTTGGCGACCTTGAAACCCAGGCGCGCGAGCGTGTCGAGCGCGGCCTCCCACGTCGAACCGACCACGGACGGCACAGGACTGGGGCAGTCGACCGCTTCGCCTGTCAGCTCACACGGATTGACGAGCCACTGTTCGGACAGGGGACGATAGCGCCAGACGAGGTGGAGATCCTGCTCTGTGGAGCCGTCGGGATACGTGACGACCCGATCGACTCTCTGGAGGAATCCATCGATTCCTCCGTGTGCTCTCTGGCGCTTGTTCGGTGCGATCTCAGGATCGGCGACAAGTTCGACCTCGTACGGGACGATGTCCTCCTTGTCGTGGGTTATCGCCTCGCATGTACGGCCTCCGTTGTCCCCGTAGAGACGCACGCTCAGCGAGTCCGCGTCGTACCACGTGCGGATGACGACCGGCGTGTCCGTGTTGTTGCGGAACTTGACATCCGGCCGCGGCATACCCAGGGTCGCTTCACGGCCGCGGGGGTACCGGGTGAAGTACAGGGAGTGAGGCTGATGCTCGACGTCCTCAAGGCAGGAGAAGAACACTGCGTTGAACAGCGTCGTGGCGAACTGGCTCACGCCACCGCCGATGTTCGCCGGGTTGTCGCAGCAGTACGGGACACCGTTGATGATGGCGGGTGCCGCAACGTAGCCGCCTGCTTCTGTCCGTTGCCCCACATGTTCGTTGATGGAGAACACGTCCCCGGGGAGGACGATCGCCTCGTCGACGTCCCGGGACATCTGCTGGATGTTGGATGTTCGGGGTTCGCCCTTGCTGTACTCCGTCGAGAAACTGCTGCGCGGCTCAAGGGTCTCGACCGCCATTGCCGGTTCCGTCGTGAACCGGGACTGTGCGCCCACGACGATGGGGAACAGCCCTGTGCCAGTGCCGAGAGCGGCCTTCTTCATCTCAGCGACCAGTGCGTCCACGTCGAGCACGGTGCCAGCGCGGCTCCCGATCACATGGAATGCACCCGTGCGGAGGTCGATGTCGAATCGGGCGTCGACCGGAGGGATCTCGAACTCATCGCGCAGCGGGTCGACGATGGCGTCGACCACATCGTGGTCGAACACAACGTCGATCGTCTCGGATCGTTCCTCGATGACCGCCCGCACGGCGGCTGCAAGCTGCTCCGTGGTGAACGTCATGCGAAACGTAACGTTCGAGGCTCGCAGCACGATGGGATCATCGATCATCTCCTGCATCTCTGCGGCTGCCCTGTCGATATCTGCGTTCGTGAGTGGTGGTGCTTTCTGGGTGATCGGGATCTCTGCAGCCGGCGGGTCGAGCGATGACATGGCGTCGTGGACGATGGCGATCCCAGCGGTCCTGTCGATGGCTGCACCAGGCTCGGGGTACTGCATGGTCACCACGCCGTCGACGACGTCCACTGAACCGTTGAACGCCCTGTCTTGGACCGCGATCGATTCCCAGATATCGAACTCATCCTCGATGACGCCGTCATCGAACGTGACAGGGAGCGGTACGACATCGGGGGAGACGAAGGAGCGGAGCCATGACAGATAGTTGCCCACGATGTTCGCGCCCCTGCGTGTGGCCAGAGCGTCGGTGACCCCCTTGTCGATGTCGACATCGAATCCGACAGAGGCAGGGCTGAGCCTGAACTCCTTGCCAGCGACCGTGAACACCCTGGCACCGGAGCGCAGCGCGTTCTCGTGCGTGGCAAGGATGAGTGCTGCATCGGTAGCGTCCAGCCCGCCGACGGCGACGTCACCGACCAAGACGTTGCGTGCAATGGCATCACCGCTGATCGCGACGTCGAGCGCGTAGAGCGTCAGGGGCAGCATCACGACCACCGCCGCGACGATGCGGTATGTGGCGTGTCGCGTGAGCTTCATAGCGGGGGGTGGTTCTTCGTCCAGGATGTGCACATGGTGTGTGGAACAACGGTAGACGATGCACTCCCGTCATCCGCCGCCGTCGCCACCTTCGGTGGCAGCCGCCGTTGTCGTGGGTGGCGAAGTTGCCGTTGTCGTGGGTGGCGGAGCTGTCGTTGTCGTCGTGGGGGGATTCGTCGTTGGCGGCGTTGTCGTGGGGGGCTTCGGCGTGGGCGGCGGGGTCGTTGGGGGCATCGGCGGAGGGGGG
>CAYLIR010000148.1:0-5004 GCA_964383515.1 uncultured Acidimicrobiaceae bacterium | reverse complement strand
TGGATCGTGGAGCATTCGGGAGCTGCCTACGCAGCCATAGGCCCCGAGCGTTCTGCAGGCATGAAGATGGTGAGCATCTCGGGTCATGTCAACAAGCCAGGGAACTACGAGATCGAGCTCGGGATGACGTGGAGGGAGTTCATCTTCGATATCGCAGGAGGCATACGAGGAGGACGGGAACTCAAGGCATGGATCCCCGGCGGTGCGTCCGCCCCGTGGTTCGTGCCGAGTGAGCATCTCGACACCCCGTTCACGATCGACGATGTTGCAGCGAACGGTTCCATGCTCGGTGCCGGCGCCGTCATCGTCATGGATGACAAAACGAACGTCGTAGCAGCAGCTCACCGACTCGTGCGCTTCTTCGCCCACGAATCATGCGGACAGTGCACGCCGTGCAGAGAGGGAACGAGCTGGTTGGAGAAGGTCCTCAAGCGGATCCTCGACGGGCAAGGACGGCCGGAGGACATCGATCTGTTGCTCTCGATATCTGAGAGCATCTCACCAGGGTTGCGGTGGCCGCCCGCTATGACGACGATCTGCCCGCTCGGCCCGTCTGCAGTGTCCCCGATCACGTCGATCACACGCTGGTTCAGGCCCGAGATCGAGGCGATGATCCAAGGTGGTGAGGTGGCCAATGGCTGACACATCACAGGTGACGATCACGATCAACGGGGTCCAGCACACCGTCGACGCGGGCCAGCGCCTCATCACCGCAGCGGAGAAGGTCGGCGAGTACATCCCGCGTTTCTGCCATCACGACAAGCTGGAGCCTGTCGGAAAGTGCCGCATGTGCCTCGTCGAGGTCGAAGGCCCACGAGGGACGATGCTCGTTCCGTCCTGCACCATGGATGTTGCCGACGAGATGGTCGTCGACACCCAATCCGAGGTGGTCAAGCGCGCCCAGGAGGGCATCCTCGAATTCCTGTTGATCAACCACCCCCTCGACTGTCCGATCTGCGACAAGGGCGGTGAATGCCCGCTCCAGGATCAGGCGTATGCGTTCGGTGCGGGGGAGAGCCAGTTCGTCGAAGAGAAGCGCACCTATCTCAAGCCGATCCCCGTATCGGACGTTGTCCTTCTCGATAGAGAGCGTTGTGTCTTGTGTGACCGGTGCGTGCGTGTGGCAGACGACATCGCCGGGGACCCGCTGCTCACGTTCACCGAACGCGGCAGCCACGTGCAGATTCAGACGTTCCCCGACGAGCCCTTCTCATCCTATTTCTCGGGCAACACGGTTCAGCTGTGCCCGGTCGGAGCGTTGACATCGGTCGACTATCGCTTCAAGGCGCGTCCGTGGGATCTTGAGCATCAGACCTCGGTGTCGCTCGTCGATACGGTTCATTCGACGGTTGACGTCCAAACATCACGGGGCAAGATCGTACGGGTGTATGGCGTGGAGAACGATGCCGTCAACGAAGGATGGCTGTCGGACAAGGACCGGTTCTCCTTCGGCGCTGTTCATGCGGATGCGAGGGTTCGAACGCCACTCGTCAAGCGTGGCGACGCGTTCGAGGAAACCACCTGGAGTGAGGCATTCGAACTGCTCGCATCGAGGCTCGGCAGCTACAAGGGTGTCGAGGTGGGTGCGATCGGCGGTGCGCACAACACGAACGAAGAAGCGTTCGTCCTCGGCAAGTTCATGCGCACGGTTATCGGTTCGCCACACATCGATGCGCAGCTCGGCGACGGCCTCAACCCGCATTTCGCTGCAGCGGTCACGCCGCGAGCCACGATCAACGACCTCGACACGGCGGCAACGATCTTCCTGTGGGGCCCTGATCTCAAAGAGAGCCTGCCTGTCCTGTATCTGCGAGTGCGCAAGGCTGTGCGCAACGGAGCGAAGCTCGTCGTTGTGAATCCGATCGCGACCGGCCTCGACTCGATCGCCACCCACAGGCTCACCTATCGCGCAGGTACTGGCGCTGACATGCTCCGCAAGATCAAGTCGGGTGAAGGCGAGTACACAGATGTGCGGGCAACACTCGACGAGGGTCCCGTTGTCGCCCTCGTCGGCCGGACATCGCTGGCGGAAGACCCGAGACTCGCCGAGGCCATCGCATCCTTTGCACGGGACCTGCCCGATGCGACGATCATGCCGCTCCTCACGAGGGCGAACGTCTATGGGGCTCTCGACATGGGCCTTGCCCCGAACCTCCTTCCTGGCCGTGTGAGCACGGAGTCAGCAGTAGGTGTGGCGGCGCTCGAGGAGGCGTGGGACTTCCTGCCAGACCTTGACGGCTATACCACCATGGAGATGCTTGACGCGGCGGTAGCCGAGGAGTTGCGTGCGCTGATCCTCGTCGGTGCAGACCCGGTCAGAGACAGCATCAACCCCGTTCTCGCCGCTCGCGCGCTTGAGACAGCGGAGTTCGTCGTCGCCATCGATTCGTTTGTCACCGACTCATCCGAGTTCGCAGACGTCATCCTCCCTGCAGCGATGTGGGGTGAAGTCGACGGTACCGTCACGAACTGCGAGAGCAGAGTCCAGCGTATCCGCCCCTCCCTCCGGCCTGCGGGCCAGTCGCGGTCGCTCATCGAGATCCTCGACGACCTCGCCAACCGCATGGGTGTGCCCCTGGGCGCGTCCACTCTTGCGATGGTGTCGGAGGAGATCGCGACGATTGCACCAGCGTACGAGGGCATCACCGTGGACTATTGCACGTTCGAGGCCAGCGCAGATGGCGTGATCGTCCCACGAGAAGGTGCGGGGCAGCACCTCGGCTACATCCCGGTCGATGTGACCGTGCCAGTGATCACCGGAGAATTCACCATGCATCTCGAACGCACCCTCTACGACGACGGTGTCTGGGTTCGCAACGCACCAGCGATCAGGGGGCTCGCAAAGCCCGCTGTAGCGCGCCTCCACCCTGGGGATGCCTCGCGAAGGGCCATCAGCGAGGGAGACATGATCCTCATCGCTGGCATGGTCGAGATCCCGGCGACCCTCGACGAAGAAGTCTCGCGAGGCACCATCGTCGTGCCAGCGAACCACGCGGAGACCGCAGATCTGATCGTTGCGGGCGCAGTGAGCGTCGACGCCATCGGAGGTGACACGTGAGCCTCTTCATCGAAGCCGCCATCCGTGTGCTCGTCGTGTTCGTCTTCTTGCTCGTCACGGTCATCTTGCTCGTGTGGGTGGAGCGCAAGTTCGTCTCCGACCTCCAGAATCGCATCGGGCCAGACAGGGCCGGCCCGTTCGGGATCATGCAGACGCTCGCGGACGGCATGAAGGCCATCCTCAAAGAGGGGATCAGCCCGGCCAACGCGAACATGGTCCTGTACATCGCTGCACCGATCATCTCGCTGGTGACCGCTCTGCTCATCTTCATGGTCGTGCCGCTTGGTGCGCCGGTCACGATCGGCGGTACGGAGTACAACCTTGCGGCGGTCGACCTGAACATCGGCCTGTTGTACGTGCTCGCTATCTCGTCCATGGCGGTGTACGCCATCACGCTTGCAGGTTGGGCTTCAGGTTCGAAGTACCCGCTCCTGGGATCGGTGCGCGCGTCCGCTCAGATGATCTCATATGAAGCTGCGATGGGGCTTGCGCTCGTACCCGTCGTCATGTTCGCTGGATCCACATCCGTGACCACGATCGTCGAACAACAGACCGGGTCCGTCTTCGGCTTCCTCCCCGCATGGAACATCGTGCTGTTCCCCTCGTTCGTCATCTTCCTCATCGCAGGCTTCGCCGAGGCCAACAGGCCGCCGTTCGACCTCGTCGAGGCAGAGCAGGAACTTGTTGGCGGGTTCCACACGGAGTACTCGGGCTTCCGCTTCGCGCTGTTCTTCCTCGCTGAGTACATGGCCGTCTTCAACATCTCAGCGCTCACCGCGACACTGTTCTTCGGCGGATGGGCCGGGCCTGTGTTCGGGCCAGATTGGATCGCCTGGGCGATTCCGATCTTCTGGTTCCTGCTCAAGACGTGGCTGTTCGTCCTCTTCTTCATCTGGGTCAGGGCGTCCCTGCCACGGATGCGCTACGACCATCTGATGAGCTTCGGGTGGAAGCGGCTCATCCCTGTTGCTTTGGTGTGGATCATGCTGGTCGCGATAGCGGTCGGGGTACGAGATTTCGGGTTGCCATGGTCGTGAGGAGTGCGCTATGAGTTGGTTCGCTGACATACTCGGCCCGTTCCGCGGGTTCGCGGTCACGATGCGCCAGGTGGGACGGCCGCGGCTGACCATCAAGTATCCCGACGAGAAGCGCGTCAAGCCCCAGAGGTTCCATGGCAGGCACGTGCTGAACCGCTACGAAGACGGGCACGAGAAGTGCATCGGATGTGAACTGTGCGCAGGCGTCTGCCCCGCGAACTGCATCTACGTCCGTGGCGCAGACAACCCCAAGGACGACCCGGTCAGCCAAGGCGAGCGCTACGGATTCGTCTACGAGATCAACCTGCTGCGATGCATCTACTGTGCGATGTGCGTCGAGGCCTGCCCGACACAGGCGATCACGATGACCCACCTCTTCGAGATGTCCGTGGACAGCAGGGACAAGGCGGTGTTCACCAAGGACGAGTTGCTCGTCAACCCGGACGGGACGCCGAACCATCCCGAGCCGCCATCCAAACTGATCGACCTCGATGAGCTCAGAGCGGGCGATGGATGGATGCGAGCAACAGCTCCCGCCGGGCGTGTTGCGTACGAAGGGGTCGTTGCATGGACACCATCGGCGCGTACGGGCGAGCTGCCCCCCGAGAAGGGTCAGAGCGGTATGCCCGACTCGGACGACGATGGTTCTCGAGGAGGTGGCGCCTGATGGGCGAAGCCATCGTGTTCATCATCTTCGCTGCCGTAGCGCTCGTCGGCGCCTTGACCATGCTCACCGCGTCGAACACCGTCTATTCAGCCATCGGCCTGCTATCGGCCATGTTCTCGATCGCTGTGCTCTACATACTCCTCGATGCCCACTTCGTCGCAGCGGTCCAGGTGATCGTCTACGCAGGAGCAGTGATGACGCTGTTCCTGTTCGTGATCATGCTCATCGGCGTAGACAGACCA
>CAYLIR010000147.1:0-5043 GCA_964383515.1 uncultured Acidimicrobiaceae bacterium | reverse complement strand
GGGCATTGTGGCAGTGGGTCGAGATGATCACATCGTCGTTGCCTCCTCGCACATCGTTGAACACCTTCGTGAGCAGAGCGACGAAGTCGTCCGGCATGGCGTACCCGACGGTGTCGGGGATATTGATCGTCGTCGCGCCTGCGGCGACGGCAGCCCGGCAGATCTCGCCAACGAAGTCCGGATCGGATCGTGTGGCGTCCTGGGGGGAGAACTCGACGTCGTCGACGTACTGCTTCGCCCGTGCCACACCGGCTCTCGCGTCAGCGAGGACCTCTTCAGGCGTCTTGCGCAGCATGTGCTCCATCTGCACCGGAGAGGTGGACGTGAACACATGGATGCGCTTGCGCTGAGCACGCTTGAGCGCGTCGGCTGCGCGGTCGATGTCGTCGGGGTGGGTACGGGCGAGTGAGGCGATGATCGGCCCGGTCACCTCGGCTGCGATCCGCGACACCGATTCGAAGTCTCCGGGGCTCGACGCGGCGAACCCTGCCTCGATGACATCGACGCGCAGTTTCGCAAGTTGGTTGGCGATGGCGACCTTGTCGTCGGGCGAGAGTGCGATACCGGGGGCTTGTTCGCCGTCTCGCAGTGTCGTGTCGAAGATGATGAGTGTGTCGTTCATGGGTATGCCTTTCACAGGAGATGTGTGGAGCGGGGGCGCCAGCTGCTGCGCTGGCTAGCGAAGTCGCTCGAAGGCATGGGTGTTTCGGAAGGCTGGGTGTGCCGTGGCACATCCAGTGAACGAGGTGATGGAGCCGATCTGGCACCCCCTGGGCGCCCGCGGTGCGTTCGGTGATCTAGACATCGTCTTGTGGTCTCTTGGCGACCATGAACGACATCATGTCGCGCAGTTTCCTGCCGGTGGTTTCGACAGGATGCTGAGCGATCGCTGCACGCGCGGCGTTGAGATTGGGCGAGCCGTTCGCGTACTCAGCCATCCACTCCCTGGCGAAGTCACCGGATTGGATCTCGGTGAGGATCCTCTTCATCTCCGCTTTCGTGTCTTCGGTCACGATGCGCGGCCCGCGGGTGACGTCGCCGTACTCGGCGG
Organism: uncultured Acidimicrobiaceae bacterium; assembly: GCA_964383515.1. Taxonomy (GTDB): domain Bacteria; phylum Actinomycetota; class Acidimicrobiia; order Spongiisociales; family UBA5794; genus JAMBLL01. Next base: position 3,992 of record CAYLIR010000147.1, on the reverse strand, counting down.
TGTCGGATATCGAGTGGCGCATCCATTCGATGCCGCCTTCCCACAGGAGGTCGACGATCAGCTTGAGTTCATGGAGCACCTCGAAGTAGGCCATCTCCGGTTCGTACCCGTTGTCGGTCAACGTCTCGAATGCCGCTTGGATCAATGAGTCGATACCACCGCAGAGGATGACCTGCTCGCCGAAGAGGTCTGTCTCGGTCTCCGCATCGAACGTTGTTTCGATGACGCCTCCTCGCGTTCCTCCGATGCCATGGGCATAGGAGAGGCCAAGGGCATGAGCGTCGCCAGTTGCGTCTTGGTGCACGGCGAGCAGCGTCGGGACGCCGGAACCCTCGACGAACTGTCGGCGGACGAGATGGCCCGGGCCCTTCGGTGCGACCATGACGACGTCGACGTCTTCTGGCGGTGTGATGAACCCGAAGTGGATGGAGAAGCCGTGGGCGAAGAAGAGCGCATTGCCAGCGCTGAGGTTCGGCTTGATCACGTCGTCGTACACCTGAGGCTGTACCTGGTCGGGTACGAGCACCATGACGACATCTGCCCAAGCCACGGCGGTTGCCGGATCGACGACCTTGAGGCCGGCGTCTGCTGCTGCCTTGGCTCGCGGTGAGCCTTCCCTGAGCCCGACAACGACATCGACACCGGAGTCCTTGAGGTTCTGTGCATGGGCATGGCCTTGGGAACCGAATCCCAAGACAGCGACCTTCTTGCGCGCGATGAGGCTCGGATCAGCATCTGACTCGTAGTACATCTTGATCATTGGCTGCTCCCTAGGCTGTCTTTCTCTGCTTCTTTGGTTGTGACTTGTTGTCCTTGCCGAGGACGATCCTGCCGGATTTCACAAGGCTGACGATCCCGTAGATGCGCATGATCTCAAGGAAGTCAGCCAGACGGGAAGGCTCGCCCACGACTTCGAAGGTGATCGTGCGCGCCCCGACATCGACGGCGTTCGCCTCGAAGATGTTGGCCGCATCGAGGATCTCTCCCCGTTTCTGGGGATCTGCGTTGACGCGAACCAGCATGATCTCGCGTTCGACTGCTTCCCCAGGCACGTGCTCGGTCACCTTGAGGGTGTGGACCAGCTTGTAGAGCTGTTTGATGATCTGCTCCATCTCCGGGGCGTCGACGACCACGGTCATCTGGGACCGTGTCGGATCTTCCGTCGGGCCAACGGTCAGCGAGTGGATGTTGAAGCCGCGCCTGGCGAACATGGACGAGATACGTGCGAGCACGCCCGGCTTGTTCTCGACGGTTACTGATATGACGTGCTGCATCAGAGATCCTCCGGGCCCATGATGATGTCGTCGTTGGAGCCGCCAGAGACGACCATCGGAAACACCATCTCATCTGGGTCACACACGAACTCCATCACGACCGGCCTGTCGTTGACTGCCATGGCCTTCTCGATCGTTGGCACGACCTCTGCAGGTGTTTCTGCCCGGAAGGCTGCACATCCCATCGCTTCGGCGAGCATGACGATGTTCGGTATGGAACCTGACAGCTCTGTGCCGCTGTACCGGTCGTCGTAGAAGAGCTTCTGCCACTGGCGCACCATGCCGAGGTTCGCGTTGTTCATGACGGCGACCTTGACGGGGATCTTCTCGACCGCAGCGGTGATCAGTTCCTGGAATGTCATCTGGAAGCAGCCATCTCCGTCGATGGCGATCACCGTGGAGTCCGGCATTCCCGCCTGGGCGCCGACAGCTGCGGGAACCGCGTAGCCCATCGTGCCCAGGCCACCGGAGTTGATCCAGTGGTTCGGATGCTCGAAGCGCCAGAACTGCGCAGCCCACATCTGGTGTTGGCCGACGCCTGCCACGACGATGCCGTCCGGTCCGATGTGCCGGGAGAGCTCGTCGATGACGTACTGCTGCAAGATAGGGCCGTTGTCATCCTGGGCGTACGCGAGCGGATGCGTCTCCTGCCAGCGTGCGATCGTTGCAAGCCAGTCGTCTCTGCGCGGAGTGCCGACATCTTCGAGGTGCTGTGCGCCAGCGTCGATGAGCTGGGTGAGCACCGCTTTGGCATCCCCGACGATGGGGACATCGGCGTTGCGAACCTTGCCGATCTCGGCCGGATCCACATCGATGTGGATGACCTTGGCGAAGGGGGCAAAGTGGGCGGGGTCGCCGGTGACCCTGTCGTCGAACCGTACGCCGACAGCGATGAGCAGATCCGCTTTCTGGATCGCTGTGGTCGCCGTGTAGCTGCCGTGCATCCCGGACATGCCGAGTGTCAGCGGATGTGAGTCCGGGATGATGCCACGTCCCATGAGGGTCGTCACGACGGGGAGGTTCTGTGCGGTCGCAAAGGCGGTCAGCTCTTCACTTGCTTCGGCCCTGACGATGCCTCCGCCTGCATAGAGCACGGGCCGCTGAGCAGAAGCGATCATTGCGAGGGCCGCCTTGACCTGTTTGGGGTGGCCCTTCACCGACGGCTTGTAGCCGGGAAGGTCGAGATGGCCCCTTCCCTCCCACGTGCCGAACGCGAAGAGCGCATCCTTGGTGATATCGATGAGCACCGGTCCCGGCCTTCCCGATCCTGCAAGATGGAAGGCCTCTCTGACGGTCGAGGCGATCTCGTTGGGATCCGTGACGAGGTAGTTGTGTTTCGTCACGGGCATCGACACACCCCAGGTATGCGTTTCTTGGAATGCGTCGAGCCCGATCGATCCGGAGCTGACCTGTCCGGTGATGGCGACGACGGGGATCGAGTCCATGTAAGCGTCTGCAAGGGGCGTGATGAGGTTCGTCGCCCCGGGGCCCGACGTCGCGATCGCCACGCCGACGCGGCCGGTCGCATGCGCGTAACCCGAAGCCATGTGACCAGCACCCTGCTCATGGCGAGCGAGGATGTGACGCACCGAGCTGTGGTAGAGCGAATCGTAGGCGTGAAGGATCGCACCGCCGGGCACGCCGAAGATCACGTCGACGCCTTCGTGCTCGAGTGCTCGTATGAGGATGTCTGCACCGGTGAGTTTGTCGCTCATGTGTTGTTCTCCAGATATGGAAAACCCTCCGTTGCACGGAGGGTTGGGCGCATCGTTGGGACGAATGCGCCTAGCTAAGAATGAGTACGGGGGTGTGTTGTATGGTCATATAGTGTCCGTCCGTGGTGGACGATCCTTGCAGTATTGCACTATGTGTCTGCATGTCAAGATGAGAACGCGATCCGGTGGTAGGAATCCGTTGCAATGGAACAACAGAAACTGTCGGTACTGTCGAACGTGATCGCCGTTGCGCGCCGTGAGCTCGCAGACAGAGAAGACGACGATATCCCCGCACGCATGCGCAAGGTGGCCAAGTGCAGCGGCAAACGGTTGCCTCCACCCTTCCAGGCGTCGCTTGTGAAGGAGCTCCGTGTCAACGACTCGTTTCGAGAGTCCGTCCTTGAGCGGTGGGAACGAGAAGGCCTTGACGACGATGTTGGCCGCGCGTTCCTCATCGACCCCCAAGATGGTGCGGAAGCGGTGGGGGAACAAGCCAACGTCCGCGCAGTCGCAGCAGTGACCGCCGATCTCGAGCGCGCGCAGCGCACGATCCGGTCGCTGCGGCGCCAGCTCGAAGAATCGAAGGTGCGGCTGGCTGCGGCAGCTGAGGCGCACAAGGCAGAGACGGCGCGGCGTGCGGAAGCGGCAGCGACCTCTCGGGCAGCCTTGGAACGGGCCGTGCGCTCGCTTCGGGAGCGCGTTGGAGAACTGGAAGCGGACAAGGACGGACAGGCAGAGGTCGTTGCGAGACTCACCTCGGAGATCGATGAACTCTCCTTCAGGCTCGAGCGCTCCGTCGAGCGGGCGCGCAAGCGAGCACAACAGGATCGTGTTGCCCCGCCGCACCGGGCATCGCTACCGTCGGATCCTGCGGAGTTCGCCGCCTGGCTCGATACGGTGGAGCGGAACCAACGCAGCTTCCGGGAGGCACGTGAGATCGACGCCGACGAACCTGGAGATCGCGGACCGCTGCGCATCCCTGGCGGTCTGCGCCCCGATTCGC
>CAYLIR010000146.1:0-5111 GCA_964383515.1 uncultured Acidimicrobiaceae bacterium | reverse complement strand
ATCGACGACCCGACGAGCGCAAGCACGGAAACGAAATGGGCATGTCTGTCGCGCGGGATCACCTGTGTCGATGCAGGCTCGACATCCAGGCCGAGCTGCTCACACACATATGCCTCTACCGCAGGGGGTGTATGGGCGTAGGTTCCAACCGCACCGGAGATCTTGCCGAAACGTATCCCTTCGACGGCGTCGCTGAGCCGCCTGTGGTCGCGTGCGATCTCGAATGCCCAGTTCGCGAGTTTGAGGCCGAAGGACATGGGCTCTGCCCAGATGCCGTGCGTCCTACCGACCATGATCGTGTCCTCGAACTCGAACGCACGCGCCTTGACGGTGTCGAAGAGGTGGGCAAGGGCATCGAGGAGGAGTTCTCCAGCTTCGGCGAGGAGCACAGCGTTCGCCGTGTCGAGCACATCGGAGGAGGTGAGCCCGAAATGGACCCATTCTCCGCCCGACGGTACCGAGGCGGCGAGGAGATCGACGAAAGCGGCAACATCGTGGTGCGTGATGGCCTCACGTTCCCGCCACTCCTCGGTGTCGACCTCGGGAGCCGAACGGGCAGATTCCGCGGCATGGAGCGGGGCGACGCCGAGTTCAGCCCATGCCTCGACGACGAGGATCTCAACCTCGCGCCACACGGAGAGTTTCTTTTCGTCCGACCACACAGCGGCCATCTCGGGTGTCGAGTAGCGCTGGATCATTCGGCGAGGTGCGCCCGGTAGCGGGCGAGCTGTGCGGCGAGATCCTCGTCACTGACGGCAAGGATCGACGTAGCGAGGTATGCAGCGTTCGCCGCGCCGTCGACAGCGACCGTCGCGACGGGGATGCCCGTAGGCATCTGCACCGTCGCGTACAGGGCGTCGACGCCACCAAGCCCTCCCGTCGCGATCGGGACGCCGATAACGGGGAGGGTCGTGTGGGCCGCTACGGCTCCAGCGAGATGGGCTGCCTTCCCAGCGCCACAGATGATCACCGCGAACCCGTCGTCTCGGGCGCCGGCAGCGAAAGAAGCGACTCTGTCGGGGGTGCGGTGTGCGGACATCACGTGAACCTCGTGCTCCACACCGAACGAGCCGAGCACGTCCATGCATGCTTCCATCTTCGGCAGGTCCTTGGCCGATCCCATCAATACAGCGACCTTCACGACCGCTCCCTCTCTTCTTCGATCGCGGCGATGTCCTTGCGATAGTGGCACCCGTAGAACTGGACGAGGTTCGCAGCCGCGTACGCTGCCTCGCGTGCCTGGCGGAACGTGTCGCACACCCCCACGACGTTCAGTACCCTGCCGCCAGCAACGACGAGCCCCCTATCCGTTCGTGCCGTCCCAGCGTGGAAGACGAGCGCTTCGCTTACCCGGTCGAGGCCGATGATCTTCATGCCGGTCTCTGGCGTCCCCGGATAGCCGGGTGCAGCCAGGACGACGTCGACTGCCACCTTGTGGGACCATGTCAGGACAGTGTCGGAGAGGTCTCCCTGTGCGCCGGTGATGAGCGCCTCAAGCAGATCGGACTCCATACGCGGCATGATCACTTGCGTTTCCGGATCGCCGAGCCTGCAGTTGAACTCGAGCACATGAGGGCCCATATCGGTGAGCATCAACCCCACGTACAGGAACCCGATGTAGTCGATGTCGCGGCGCTCGAGTTCCTCAAGTACCGGCAGGACGACGTTCGACTGCGTCCAATCGACCAGGGAACCAGAGATGTCGCTCACTGGCGAGTAGGCGCCCATGCCGCCCGTGTTCGGGCCCGTGCCCCCGTCGTGGAGCCGCTTGTAGTCACGTGCAGGCGCAAGAGGGACCGCATCGCCCCCGGCACACATGAAGATGAGTGAGATCTCGGCACCGTCGAGATAGTCCTCGATGATGACCGCGCTACCTGCCGAGCCGAATCGGCCGCCGAGCGAGTCGTCGACCCAGTCGATCGCCCGTTCCAGAGATCTGGTCACCAGGACGCCCTTGCCAGACGCGAGCCCGTCGGCTTTGACGACGAACGGGCCATCCATCTCCTCGAGGCGGGCAACAGCAGCCTCACGGTCGAAGTACGTGGCTGATCTTGCTGTGGGCACACCGGCGGCGGCCATGATCTCCTTCGCGAAGGACTTCGATGACTCCAAGCGGGCGCCGTCGCGGTTCGGGCCGAACACCGGGACATCCGCGCTCCGCAATGCGTCGGCGACACCGGCAGCGAGCGGTGTCTCCGGGCCGATGACGACGAGGTCGATGTCGTGCAAGCGGCAGAGGGCCAGAACCGAATCGGGATCAGCCGGATCGACGTCTGGTTCGACCATGCCGAGGTCGGCGAGGCCCGGGTTCCCAGGGCATGACACCAGGGTGTCGAGGAGTGGACTCTGGACGAGTTTCCACCCGATTGCGTGCTCTCTCCCGCCGCCACCGAGGAGTAGGACGTTCATCGGCTACACATCCCTTGTGAGGGTCGCGATACGGCCTGGCCCAACAGACACGGTTCGAATCGGCACCCCGGAGAGTTCCTCGATGCGCTCTACGAAGGAGCGTGCGTTGGCGGGCAGGTCCTCCCAACGGTCGGTCTTGGAGATGTCGACGTTCCAACCCGGGTGTTCCTCATATATCGGTTCGCAGTGGTACAGCACGCCCTGCTGGCGAGGGAACTCGGAGTACGTCTCACCGTTGGCCACATACCCCGTTGCGATCTTGATCGTTTCGAAGTGCGAGAGGACATCGACTTTCGTGAGCGCGATCTCTGTGAGGCCGTTGACACGCGCCGAGTACCGCAGCGCGACCATGTCGAGCCATCCGCACCGACGTTTCCTGCCCGTGACGACACCGTACTCGCCGCCGATGTCGGTCATGGCCTCGCCAGCCTCATCGTGGAGTTCGGTGGGGAACGGGCCTGTGCCCACCCTCGAGATGTACGCCTTCGTGACGCCGATCACGTTGTCGATCATGGTCGGCCCGACACCGATGCCCACGGGTGCGCCGCCCGCGGTGGGGTTGGATGAGGTGACGAACGGATAGGTGCCGTGGTCGATGTCGAGCAGGGTGCCCTGGCCGCCTTCGAACAGGACGTTCTTTCCGTCCGCTATCGCGTCGTAGACGAGCAGTGAGGTGTCCGTCACATGCGGGGCGAGTTTGTCCGCATAGTCGAGATACTCGTCTGCAATCTCACCGAAGTCGAGCGGAAGTTGGTTGTAGACCTTGACGAGGACCTTGTTCTTCATCTTCAGTGCAACATCGAGCTTCTCGAGGAATATCTTCTCGTCGAACAGATCCTGGACTCTGATGCCGACTCGTGAGAACTTGTCGGTGTATGCAGGGCCGATCCCGCGCTTCGTGGTCCCGATCATCGCCTTGCCGAGGTACCGCTCGATGACGGCATCGAGCTTGCGATGGTACGGCATGATGAGATGCGCGTTGTTCGAGATCTTGACCTTCGAAGGATCGATCCCGCGTTTGATCAACGTTGCCTTCTCCTCGAAGAACCATCGCGGATCGACCACGACGCCGTTGCCGATAACAGGGATGACGGTGGGGTAGAGAACGCCGGAGGGGATCAAGCTCAGGGCGAACTTCTGGTCACCGATGACGATCGTGTGCCCGGCATTGTTGCCACCTTGATACCTGACGACGACGTCGGCTCGCTCTGACAGCAGGTCGGTGATCTTGCCCTTTCCCTCGTCGCCCCATTGGGCTCCGAGGATCACTGAAGCGGGCATTGGTTCCTCCGGTGGTTCGAGCTACGACGCGAGTGTAGACGGCCGCCAGCTCGCTGGGTTTCGATCAGAACGACCGGAACAGGCCGACCAGGTTTTCCCAGATAAATCGCAGATGTGTTGTGGTGGGAATCAAAGTGTTGCTACGTTACGAGTGCCGGCACTCCCCCCGAGTGGCGGCGGCGGCGAACTTCGCCGTGTCCCTACGAGTAAACAAAGGAGGGGTTACAGCATGCTAAAGCGACTTGCTGTGCTCTTTGCCGTCCTCGCTCTGGTAGCTGCCGCTTGTGCAAGCCAGGGAGACGAAGGCGATGCAACATCAACAACAGCTGCGACGGCTGAAGGTGGCGATACCGGTCAATCTGACGGTGGAAGCACACTGGATGCAGTCGTGGCCCGAGGAAAGCTCATCTGTGGTGTCTCGGGCACCGCAGTTGGTTTCTCCGAGACTCAGGCTGACGGTACGACCACCGGGTTCGATGCTGACTACTGCCGCGCGGTCGCTGCAGCCGTGCTCGGTGATGCTGAAGCTGTCGAGTTCCGCGCGCTGACAGCAGCCGAACGGTTCGAGGCTCTCAAGAACAACGAGATCGACGTGCTCATCCGCAACACGACCTGGACCCAGAGCCGTGACACGGATATCGGTATGCAGTTCGTCGCAACGACGTTCTACGACGGCCAGCAGGTCATGGGCAACCCCGAGACCCTGCCGAACCTTGCTCCGGGAAGCGGCTTCGAAGCTGTCGACGGAGCAACGGTCTGCACCAACGCAGGAACGACAACAGAGAAGAACATCACCGAGGGCGCGGCCGTCGCTGGTGTGACGATCAACCTCGAAACGGTGGAGACCTTCCCTGAGGCGATGGAGAAGTTCAAAGCCGGTACATGTGACCTCGTCACGACCGATGGCTCCGGCCTGTTCGGCAACCGTGCCGCTGAGATCGCTGCCGGAACGCCGGGGGCAGAGAACTGGGTCATCTTCCCCGATGCTCCCATCTCCAAGGAGCCTCTCGGCCCTGTCGTCCGTCAGAACGATGACCAGTGGATGGACATCGTCCAGTGGACGGTATTCGCAACGTTCATCGCTGACGAACACGGCGTCACGTCGGACAACGTTGGCGACATGATGGACGATACGCCGGAGCTCACACGCCTCTTCGGCGGCGAGGGTGAGTTGCAGTCCAGCATGGGCCTCCAGCCAGATGCGTTCTTGAACGCTATCAAGCAGGTCGGCTCGTATGGAGAGATCTACGATCGCAACCTCGAAGGTCCTTTGGATCTCAAGCGTGAAGGAAGCTTCAATGCTCAGTGGTTCGACGGTGGTCTCATCTACGCACCACCCGCGCGCTGATTTAGCCCGCAATCCAACGGAAGGGGCGCCCCCCCGGCGGCCCCGCCGCCGCCCGCAAGGACGAGGCGCGGGG
>CAYLIR010000145.1:0-5135 GCA_964383515.1 uncultured Acidimicrobiaceae bacterium | reverse complement strand
CCCTCACGGGAAGGATCATCGACGCTTCCGAGGCGCGCGATATCGGGCTCGTGTCGTCCGGTGTAGGCGTCGACGAATTCGAGGAGGCAGGCACCACGTTGGCGGGACGGCTCGCGACAGGGGCGCCGCTCGCCCAGGCCATGATCAAGCGTGCCCTCGATCGTTCCTCAGAGATGTCCTTCGAACAGGCACTCGCCTTCGAGGAGCACGCCCAGGCGATCCTGCTGGCGTCTGAGGATCTCCAGGAGGGTGCAGCCGCCTTCCTCGAGAAACGAGCTCCCGACTTCAAGGGCCGATAGGGGCCGAGCGGACAGCGGCGTGTGCCTGAGAGCTTCGCATGCGCCGTCGTGCCTGTCGCCGTATTCGGCTGGTGGCGTGTGCGGGTCGCGAACGTGTCTCACCCGAGTCGTACGGTGAGCACATGTACAACTACTCATCGGTCACCTCCTGTGCCCTGGTCGGAATCGAGCCACGGCCTGTCCGGATCGAAACGACGGTTTCACGAGCCATCAAAGACTCGTTCACGATCGTCGGCTTGCCAGACACAGCCGTTCGAGAGTCGCGTGAACGCGTGCGGGCTGCTATGAAACAGCAGGGGTTCTGGTTCCCCAAGGGCCGGGTCGTCGTCAACCTGTCTCCCGCGGACCTGCCGAAGGTCGGGGTCACGTTCGACCTTCCCATAGCGCTGAGCGTGCTCGCTGCCTCCGCAGAGGAACCGCTCGACTTCGATGCATTCGTATGCGTCGGTGAGCTCACGCTTCGTGGCGAGGTTCGTCCTGTCGCTGCTGCCCTGGGTGCTTCGATCGTCGCTGACCGTCAGGGGAAGGCGTGCATGGTTGCGTCGACGAGCACGATCCCGCAGAGCTCCCGTTCACAGATCGCAGGCATAGCGTGCCTGCGCCATGCGGTCGATGTAGCAGCGGGCAAGACAGATGCGGACGAGGTGCGAAGGCCACGTTCGGCGAGTGACGCCGCTGCGCACGATCTGCATGGTGTGCGAGGCAACGAGGAGGCGAAGCGAGCGCTTGAGATCGCCGCTGCGGGAGGCCATCATCTCTTGATGGTCGGGCCGCCTGGCGGTGGCAAGACCATGCTGGCTCGATGCCTCCCAGGTATCCTCCCGCGGCTGACCGACATACAGGTACGCGAGGTCAGCTTGATCCACGCGGCAGCGGGCTCCGGCCGGGAGGTGTCCGACATTGCGCCGTTCCGTTCACCCCACCACTCGGCATCGACAGCAGCGCTTGTTGGTGGGGGTGCAGGAATCCCCACACCGGGCGAAGTGAGCCTTGCCCATCACGGGGCGCTGTTCCTCGACGAGCTCGGGGAGTTCTCGCCATCGGTCCTCGATGCGTTGCGCCAGCCCATCGAGCAAGGAGAGATCGTTGTCGCCCGCCAGGCGGCAACGGTGCGGTTCCCTGCCCGTGTGCAGGTGGTCGCCGCGTCGAACCCGTGTCCGTGCGGGTACGCAGGCGACTACCGCACAGCATGCTCGTGTACGGACGCGCGCAGGGACAAGTACAAAGCGCGTCTGTCTGGTCCGTTGCTCGACCGGTTCGACATGCGTCTTTCTGTCATGCGCATCACCCCAGAAGCGATGATGGGGCCGCCGGGGGAGTCTTCGGCGTCTGTGCGGTCCCGCGTCGTTGCTGCACGTGCGCGCCAGAGCGACCGTGGTTGTCTCAACAGGGACCTGTCGCACGGCGCTCTCGATGACATCGACGTCTCGGGGTCCGCACAGCGGGCGCTCCTGGCTCTTGCGCGGGACCCGTCAACAACGGCGAGAGGGTGGGACAGGGTGCGCAAGGTGGCCCGTACGATCGCGGATCTCGATCGTGCCGACACGCTCACCTTCGAGCACATCGAAGAGGCGGCGCATCTGCGGGGCACGTGGGCATGAACGCGTACCTGGTCCAGCTCGCCTTCGCTGGGATGGCTCCAAGCAGTGTTGACACGCTGTACGCGGCATACGGGACAGAACGCAAGATCGTCGAGGCGATACGTTCGGGGCGGACGAGGGCGAGCGCCCATGCCGTGTCGGCTGTACAGAGAGCGGCGTCTGACCGGATCGAGGAACTGCAGCGGCTGGGAGCGACAGTCGTTGCGAGCGATGATGATCGATATCCAGACGGCCTCGAACGGTATCCTGCGCACCCGCGATGGCTGTTCATGCGCGGCGGCACTTCGCAGAGGCCCGCGATAGGGATCGTCGGCACGAGGACGTGTACCAGGTACGGCACGGGCCTTGCCAGGGCCTACGGGGAAGCCGCAGCGGACGCGGGTTGGTCCGTTGTCAGCGGATTGGCGCGCGGCATCGACGGTGCAGCGCATGCGGGCGCAACGTCAGCCGGCGGCCATTGCCAGGTCGTCCTCGGATCGGGCATCGACGTGGTGTATCCGCAGAGCCATCGCGGTCTGCTTACAGCCGTACTCGATACGGGGGGAGTCGTGCTCTCGGAGTTCCCTCCTGGCACGCCCCCTGAAGGATGGCGCTTTCCGACGAGGAATCGGATCATCGCTGGCCTCTCCGATGTGCTGCTCGTCGTCGAAGCCGGGTTGACGGGTGGCGCGTTGATCACCGCGCGGATCGCCCTCGACTACGGGGTACCGGTGTATGCAGTGCCTGGTGACGTCGGCAGGGAGGCATCTGTTGGCACGAACATGCTCATCCGTGACGGTGCGTTCCCTATCTTGGACGCAGACGATCTCATCGATGTGCTCAGCCTCATCGAACCGCTGTACGCACCGCTGTCGGGGCGTTGGCAGAGGGGCACGGTCTCTGACGTGCCGGTGACAGGGGAATAGCCGTCCTAGGCTCTCGGTTCACATCGCTGCCACCGGAATCGGTGGGCGGACACGGAGGATGCAACCGATGACACCAGAGATCACGATGTACGGCGCCGACTGGTGCGGCGACTGCCGTAGGACCAAGCAGTACCTGGCCAAGAACGAGATCGCCTACACATGGGTAGATGTCGAGGCGAACCCCGACGAGATCGCAGCGGTCATGCGGTACAACGGGGGTCGCAAGAACATCCCCGTTGTCGTGTTCGCAGATGGGTCGCACCTCACGGAGCCATCAGATGCCGACATGGATGCGAAGCTGGGTCGTTGACGTTGCAGGTGAAACAGGCGACCATGGCAGGATGGTCACCGAGCCCATTGCATCACACGTCGAGGCCTATCTCGCGCGGGCACGCGACGTGCGAGGGTTGTCGCGCCACACGATCGAAGCGTACCGACGCGACCTCGCCGGGTTCGTCGAGTTCAGCCGCAGATACGGCATCGTCGACATCCACGACGTCGATCGCAGGCTCGTGCGGCGGTTCTCGGCGAACCTCTCGACGCGCGGGTACGCCCCCACGACGATCGCCCGCAAGGTCTCCTCGGTGCGGGCGTTCCTCGCAGATGAGGCCAAGCGTGGTCTGCTCGCAGCGAACCCTGCTGAGGGCGTCAAGCAACCCAAGATACCGAGTTCTCTCCCGCGTGCGATTCCCCAACGCGCGCTCGGTGGTGTGCTCGATGCTCTCGATGGTCACGATCCCGTGGACATGCGCGACCGTGCGCTTCTCGAGATGCTGTACGGAACAGGCCTTCGCGTATCCGAACTGGCATCACTCACTGTTGGTTCGGTGACCGAGGGGCCATTCGTACGGGTGCGCGGGAAAGGGGCCAAGGACCGCACTGTCCCGATCCCTGGCGAAGCACTTCGCGCTCTAGAGCGCTATGTCACCTACGGTAGGCCGTCCCTGGTGCGGACACCGACCGATGCACTCTGGATCGGTGTCCGGGGCGGGGCGCTCGACCAGCGCGGCGTGCGCAGAGTGGTGCGAGCCCGCATAGGAACGTTCCCCCACGCATTGCGGCATTCGTATGCAACGCACCTGCTCGAGAACGGCGCAGACCTCCGTTCCGTCCAAGACCTCCTCGGGCATTCCGAGCTCGCGACAACTCAGGTGTACACAGCAGTGACGCGGAAACACATGACCGAGACCTACATACGCAGTCATCCGAGGGCGTAGCACCCCTGGACCCTCCCGCAGATACGCGGTGCCCCCAGGTACACTGGCTGTATCACACACGTCCACTGCAATCCCGTGTGGTGCGTTTGCGCGAGCAGGCGTTCGGGGCTCGAAGGGTGGGCGGAAGCAATAACCCGAATCAAGGAGAGACACCATGGCAGCAGTAGCCATGCGCCAGCTGCTCGAAGCAGGCGTTCACTTCGGTCATCAGACCTCGAGGTGGAACCCGAAGATGCGTCCGTTCATCTTCTCAGAACGCAACGGGATCCACATCCTCGACCTTCGTCAAACGCTCGAAGCGACGGACGAGGCGTACAACGTCGTCAAGGATACGGTCGCCGATGGCGGCGTCGTGCTTTTCGTGGGCACGAAGAAGCAGGCTCAGGCTGCGATCCACGAGGCAGCGACCAAGGCAGAGATGCCCTATGTCAACCACCGTTGGCTTGGTGGGATGCTGACGAACTTCCAGACGATCCACAAGCGGATCCTCTATATGCTCGAACTTGAGCAGATGGAGACCAGCGGCGAGATGGAGTCCCTCCCGAAGAAGGAGCGGATCAAGCTCCGCCGTGAGCTCGTCAAGCTCCAGGCGGTTCTCGGTGGTGTGCGCGACCTGCGCAAGGCACCCGACATCGTGTTCATCCTCGACGTGAACGCCGAGCACATCGCCGTCGCCGAGGCGAACCGACTCAACATCCCGGTCATCGCGCTGGTCGACACGAACTGTGATCCGGATCTTGTCGACTATGTGATCCCCGGCAACGACGACGCGATCAGGGCGGCACAGCTGATCGCAGGCGTCATCGCCGATGCATGCGTCGAAGGCAACGAGATCGCACAGGCGAAACGCAAGGACGCTACGGAACCGCGAACCGACGGCAAGGAAGAGGCATAACCATGGCTGACTTCACGGCGAAGGATGTACAGGCGCTGCGCAAGGCGACAGGCGCAGGGATGATGGATGCGAAAAAGGCGCTCGACGCTACGGACGGAGACCCTCAGAAGGCTGCGGACTACCTCCGTGAGAAGGGCATCGCGAAGATGGCCAAGCGAGCTGATCGTGAACAGGGCGAGGGTGTCGTTGGCGTCTACATGCACAACCAGGCAGGGCGA
>CAYLIR010000144.1:0-5159 GCA_964383515.1 uncultured Acidimicrobiaceae bacterium | reverse complement strand
GACCATAGAAGTGAGGGCGGGGGGGAGGGGATCATCGCGGTGGGCTACGCCCTGTGCTATGCGCGTCGTCGGCCTGAGGACGCCTACGGGACTCAACTCCCTACCGACGAGAGCGTTGAACAGGCTGGACTTGCCGCTCCCAGTCGAGCCAACAAGCACGACGAGCAATGGTGCGTCGAGGTCGGCGACCCGCGGGAGGAGGAAGTCATCGACGTGTCGGCGGAGGCGGGCAGCGTGTTCAGCGCGTGCACCGTCGGGCGCGTCGTCGGCTCGCCGACCGAGAAGAGCGCTCAGCTCCCTGAGAGATGATTCCAACGTCACGATGGAAGTTTGGTCATCGCAGCGTCTTATCGCCATGTTGGCGGCCATCCCCCGTCCCTGGGCAGGCCCCGCGGGTAGGGGGTCCGATGGGGCCTGCGGACAGGAACGGGGGACGGCAGCGGGTCAGGACTGCGGCGTGATCGTCACGGTTACGTAGTCGCCTGCGGAGAAGCCATCGACGAGGCGGATCGAGTCGTCCGGATCCGCATCGCCGCTGTTCGGCCCTGCCTGGCGTGGAGGCTGGTCGGCACCGATGCCCGGTGTCTGATCGGCCTCGGTCCCTGCATCCCACAAGCTCACGCGGTCGGTCACGTCACCAGAGATCGGCGTCCCGTCGGCCTCGAAGAGCGAGATCCCTGCGTCACCGAGTGAGAAGAACCAATCGTTCGACTGGACGAACATCGTGGCGAATGAAACGCTCTCTCCTGGCGCAGCTTCGACCTCGACCGTGTAGCTCTCACCTGGAAGGAGCGGGCCTGGCTCGGTCGCTCCCGTGGGAACAGCGAACACGGTGCCGCCGGTGTTCGCAGCGAACTGGGACGGATCCCCGTCCTCTGCAAGCGCTTCAAGCCCGTCGTCGCTGGCAGGTGACCCAGGGATGAACAAGCTGGTTCCTTGGTCGAGTACCACGGCAACTCCAGGAGCGAGGGGTGTTGTCACCCCGGCCTCAGCGTCGAGGGACTCGGTGATCGCCGCCGGGTCGCCGTCCTCTGCCAACGCTTCGAGCCCGATGCCAAGGTCGGCCTTGCCTGCTTCGAACAGAGGGGTGCCTGCGTTGTGGACGACGACAACACCCGGTGCGAGCGGTGTCGGTGTATCCGCATCGCCACTCGTATTCGTGATGGTGAGCGTGAAGTCGTCACCTTCGTTGCTCAGTTCGACCGTCACGTAGTCCGCGGCGTCTTCGCCGTCAACAGCACGAACCGTTGCATCTGGGTCGACTGCACCGGTGTTCGGGCCTGTCTGGCGCGGTGGCTGGTCCTGGCCGGTTCCGGGATCCTGGTCGATCTCGGTGCCCGCATCCCACACGGATACAGCATCGGTGACGTCACCGGTGATCGGGGAGCCGTCGTCGGCAAAGAGGGCAAGCCCCTCGGGATCGAACGAGAAGAACCAGTCGTTCGACTGGACGAACATGGTCGCGAACGACACTCGGTCTCCAGGAGCTGCGGCGAATGTGGTTGCGTATGCATCCCCAGGGAGCGCTGGGCCCGGGTCGCTCGCACCGACGGGCACAGCAAAGCTCTGAGCTTCCCGTGCAGCGAAGCCGCCGCTCGTGTTCGTGATCTCGATGGCGAACGTCGTTGTGTCCATCATCCCATCGGATATCGTCGTTGTTGGTGTCGTCGTTGCCACTGGTGCCGTGGTCGGCGGTGTGGTCGGTGCCACTGTCGTCGTGGCTGCATTCGTACCGCCGCTACACGCCGCAAGTGCAAGCGCACCGCCGATCGTGAGGGCAGCGAGGTGCGTCCGGTGTTTCATATCCACTCCTTTGTTTTCCAAGGCGACTCATTTCGTGCCGCCACACACCGCAACGTCGCCCGGGTCGGGAATGCATCCCATCTGAGGCGTTGTTCACCGCTTGTTCACAGATGCGGTCGATGCAACGCCTGCTGGTCGCGTGGTCACCGGGCGACTGCGAGCAGCCAGTGGTTCGTGACCACCCACGCGATGGCACCAGGGAGTGTGGCTGCGGCTGGCAGATCGCTCAGTGGCCGAGTGGGAACGGAACGTCCGCTATCTGGACACCTGTTCCTGGTGACCATGCCAATACGAAGGGAGCATCGCCGGGGGACACCACGATGCGGCCGCCGAGGGGCCAGGCCATGCCGTCTGCGGCCGATCGCCAGGTGACTCCCGCGTCGCGTGAGTAGACGATACCCGTCGAGCGCGGGTCGTAGCCGCCGCTGAAGTAGGCGTTCGACGAGGTCGCATAGACGAGGTCCGGGTCGTTTGGTGCAACGGCGACACCGCGCAGGAACGGGTTGTCGTACCGTTTCTCCCACGTCGCCCCCGCATCGTCGCTGCGGTAGAGGCCCTTGCCCTCACCGAATGCGGCCACATAGACCCGGCTCGGCACCGTTGGGTCGGCGAGAACCTGGAACACACCCTCCCAGCCACTCTCCGTAGGCAGGAAGTTGCCGACGAACGGGCCACGCATCTCGGGGAGGCCGACCTCGTCCCACGTCTCGCCTGCGTCTGTCGATCGCCAGAGCCCGTTCTCTCCACCCGCGTACACGAGATCAGGGTTCTGTGCATCGATGGACGTGGACTTCAGGCCACCGTTGGCGAGCGCTAACTGCCATGTGGAGCCGCTGTCCGCAGATCGATACACGTCTCCCGATACGGTGATGTACATCGTGCGAGAGGCGGCGTCACTGCGTGGGTCGATTGACAGGCCGTAGAACATCGTTGTGTCTGGGAGGCCGGCGTTGGCCAGTTCCCAGGTCTGGCCGTAGTCCCGGCTCATGAAGAGCGCTGCATTCGTGCCAGCGGTGGAGTCCTCGTCATTCCCGAAGCTCTCTTTGTGGAACGCCGCCCACAGCACGCCGTCGCGATCAGGGTCGGCAACGAGCGCTGTGACGTTGGCGCCTTGGCCCTCGTCCCAAACGTAGGCGGGGAACCGGTCATCGTTTGGTAGGGAACGCGCCCACGATGCACCTCGGTCCCGGCTCGTCCACAGCCCGATGTCGTACCCACCGAGATAGATCGTGTCCGGGTTCGATCGGCTGATGGCGAGCGTGTGCCCGTTCGTGTTCTCCATACCGGTAGAAAGCCAGCGGTCGGGTTCGATCTCGGTTGTCGAGACGTTGTTCACCGAGACACCGCCATCAAACGACGCCCACGCCCACTGGCCGAACGACGCGTAGAACCGATCCGGCGCGAACAGATCTTTCGTCAGTGTCTTGTTCAGCCCGTTGAAACTGTGGGCGAACGCGAAGTACTGGTTCGAAGCCCACCCTGGATCCCAGTCGGCGACATCCCCGATGTGGTCCCAGGTGGCCCCACCGTCGCTTGTGACCCATGTGCCCGCCTCGTCGTTCCAGTCATAGGGGAAGAGCATGCTCACGACGCGGATCGTTTCACCGCCATCGGCGACGCTGATGATGCCTGTCTGGTCGGACAACACGGTCCAGGTCGAGCCCCCATCGGTGCTCCGCAAGAGCTCGCCCGACGTCTCGTCACCTCCGAGATAGTCGTCGATGCTCATGTTGGCTTGGCAGGGGTTCGCCGCGAAGGTACTCACATAGACCGAGTCTGTGTCTGTGGGGTCGACATCGATGTCGAGCACGGCCGGGAACTCGGCACCGATGCGCTGCCACCGTTTCCCACCGTCGATCGAGCGGTACAACGCCGCGTCGCTGCAACCCCAACGGGACTTCCCCCCGAGCGCGTACACGATGGTGTCGTCCGCCGGGTGGACCAGCAGCTTGACGATACGCACGTCGTCGGGGAGGTCTTCGCCGTCGACACGGTGCCATGAGTCACCCCCGTCGATCGTCTTGAGCACCTCGCCAGGCGTATCCCAATCCTCGTGGTAGGCCATGTACCCGATGTTGGGTTTCGACGGTGCAAGGACGATGCTCTCGATGTACCCGTCAGGATGGACCTGTGCGAAGTGGTTGCCCCCGTCTGTGGTCTTGAACGCCCCCCATCCTGTGCCAACGAAGAATGTGTCGCCGTCGGCCGGGTGGAAGCCGAGTGAGCTTGCATGTGTCTGGGTGATCCCTTGTGCTGCCCCGAGGGGCTCCCATGATGCACCGTGGTCGGTGCTGCGGTACGCGCCGGAGAGGTCGGTGGCTGCCACGATAGTGCCAGATGCTGTTGCGCCGACCATGGCGACCGCACCGCCGCCTCCCGGGTTCGTGCGCACCCAATCGTGGCGCACAGGCACGCCCGGGCCGGTGCCTGTGCCAGCGTCGGCTGGTTCGATCGTGGTCGCGTACTGGGTGGTTTCGATCGTGGTCGCGTACTGGGTGGTATCAGGAGCGCTGCTCTCTCCGGCTGGCGGAGTGCACCCTGATACGGCACCGATGGCGATGATGACGGTTGCGATCGTTCGTAGGACGGTCATGGCGGTGAACGCTATCGGATCCGAGATGAAATGAACGTGAAGCTCGCCGATCGCGGCCGATAGCTCGCCGGGTTGGTGCGGCATAGTGCCCTGGTAGTGCCAGACTGATTGCCGATGGATGCTCGTGAAGGGGCCATTGCGTGATCCGTTGCATAACGCCGAACCCTGCTGTGGACCGGACGATCGTCGTGGAACACCTTGCTCCAGGAAGCGTGCATCGGGCAGTGTCTACCCACGTGGCTGCCGGAGGGAAGGGCCTCAACGTTGCCCGCGCCCTCAAACAGCTCGAAGTGGCCGCTACCGCTCTGGGGATCCTCGGTGGCTACTCGGGCAAGATGGTCGCTGCGCTTGCGTCAGCCGAGGGTATCGATGCGCTTTGGACCTGGGCTGACGGCGAGACGCGTACGGCGGTGATCGTTGCTGACGAGGATGGTGAGGCAACTGTGTTCAACGAGCCAGGCGTGCCCACCGGGCCGACGGATTGGGGTCGCTTTGTCGACGATGCGCGGTCCGCATGCGCGGGAGCGGAGGTCGTGACCGTTTCTGGCAGTTTCCCGCCTCGGCTGCCCGATGGGGCAGTAGGCGCGCTCATAGCGGCGATCAACGACGGTGGCGCCACGCCGTGGGTGGACACGAGCGGAGCATGGCTCGAGGATGCCATCGCTTCGGGTGCCGTGAACATCAAGATCAGCGACGAGGAAGCAGCCGTGCTGCTCGGTTTCGAGCGGGTCCCTGCGGATAGCGAAGCGCGGATAGCTTGGGC